>JAOASJ010000049.1:11337-15155 GCA_030158725.1 Bacteroidia bacterium | reverse complement strand
GTTCCCAATTCAGATTTTGAATTGATGCGTTTTTCTAATGACAATAAAATACTTGGCAAAAGAATAAGGTTCATAAACATACCAAAGATTAAAGCCAATGAAGTTAGTACACCCAAAGCTACTGTTCCGCCAAAATTAGAAGCTGCGAAAATGATAAAGCCAGCGAAAAGCGCAACGGCAGTATAGATAATACTTGGACCCGCATCGGTAACACTTTCGGTGATTGCCAAACGCATATCCCAATTGTGCTTTTTAAGTGAGTGTCTGTATTTCGCCAAATAATGTATGGTGAAGTCAACCACAATACCGTAGGCTATACTAAATATAATAATGGTTGATGGTTTCAAACGAATGCCAAAGAATCCCATAATACCGAAGGTCATAATTAATGGAATTAAGTTTGGTATCAAAGAAATCAAGACCATTCTCCAACTAAAGAATAAGAAGGCCATCATAATTGAAATGATGATTAAGGCCGCGATCATACTTTGAATCAAGTTTTCAATAAGATAATCGTTGCCCTTTAAGAAAATAGCACTGGTGCCAGTAATCTTCACTTTATAGTCTTCCTTAGGGAAAATGGAATCTATTTTTGATTGAACAAGTTTGGTAAAGACCTTCATTTTTTCAGAACCAATATCAGCCATTTGAACACTAATCCTAGCCACTTGGTAATTGCTATCAACCATCGATTTCAATAGGCTCTTGCTGTATTCTTGTTTAGGCAAATAGTCAACAATATTGCTAATGTCAATTACGTTTGGTACCATGAAATAGCGCTCATCGCCATCGTTCATGCCTTGGTTGGCAAACTTTAATATATCTACCACAGACATTGGTTTTGAAAACTCAGGAATCTTATACAATTCCTTTTCAAGTCTGTTAATCTTTTGCAATGTTACATAGTCTTTAACCCCATCCTTTGTCTTAGTATCTATACTGATTTCAAATGGAAGTGTTCCTTTCAAATTGCGTTCAAAGAATTTTAAATCCATGTAAACGGGATCCGTTTCAGGAAGGTCGTCAACCACATAACCCAAATTCTTAACTTTAAATGAACCAATTAGAGAAACCACCAACAAGACGCTTGTGATAATGTAAATGGTTTTGCGTTTGTTATAAATTAAGTAATTGCAGTAATCTAATACTTTATTTAAACGCTTAGCATCAAGATGCTTGGTGTGTTTTGTTTTTGGTGGTGGCAAATAACTGTATACAATTGGAATAAATACCAAAGACACAACATAAACCAGCATGATAATGATACCTGATACAACAGAGAATTGATCGAGCATTGCACTACCAGAAAAACTAAACACCATAAAACCAACGGCAGTGGTAACGTTGGTAAGGAATAAAGGCAAACCGTTTTTAGAAATCAAACGGGTTAAAGCTTTCATTTTGTTATTGTGCACCGTATATTCTTGGTGGTACACATTGAGCAAATAGATACAATTCTGGACCCCAATAATTACCATCAATGGCGGCAGTATACCGGTCAACATGGTAATTTTGTAATCAAGCATAGCCAAGCAACCCAAAGTTGCGACAACACCAATCATAACCACCACAAGAGACAGCAATACTGCACTAATGAAACGGAAGAATATAAAGATGAAGATGGCGGTAATTAAAATCGATAAGAAGGTAAAAATCTTAATCTCGTCGGCAACCTTAGAACTCATAATGGTTCTTACATAAGGCAAGCCAGAGAAGTGCATTTTGCAATTGTACTTTTTGCCAAAATCATTGGCTCTAGTTTCAATATCATTTACCAAAGGAATACGCGCCTTACTATCAAGCTCTTTTTTCTTCAGTGTAACGGCGATTAACGTAACATTGCTATCGGCATTGTATAAAAGACCGTCGTATATTTTTAGAGATCTTAAGAAAGTTTGGAAAGAATCCGCTTCTGCTTGATTGGCCAAAGGTTTGGTTAAAACAGGTTTTACTTGCAATACCTTTAATGAATCGTTTCTCTGCAAGGAATACGTATTTGTAATTGATACGACTTTCTCTACACCAGGTCTAGATTCTAGATCTTTGCTAAGTTTATACCAATCGTTTAAGAAGTTTAGTTTAAATAAATCGGGACTTTTAACTCCTATTACAAGAATGTTTCCGTCTTCACCAAAGGTTTCTTTGAATTTGACGTATTCAATAAAATCAGGATCGTCTTTTGGAATAACTTTAGCATAATCATAAGTCATTTTAACTTTTGTTGCATAAAATCCAAAAACTACGGTAACAATTCCTAGGGCAATTAATAGCCAGAATCTATTCCTCAGACAATAAGTTGCTATAGCACTCCACATTTTCTGCAAAAATAAGCAAAATAATGGTGTCCTTGTATTAAATATAATTGATTTTAGAACTTATTAAAACAATACATAAAACACCTTAACATCTTTATTACCAATGGCTTCAAGGCTGCACGTACAGGTCCTAAAACTGAATAGGATTCCGATGGATGATGAAATATTAGATTTAAACCCCTTTTTAGCCGTTTAAAGTGGGTTTTGACACTCTATAATTTAATAAAAAAAATTGAAACTTTACACCCAAAATCTTTGTGTATATCTTAGCTTTATTGTGAATAAGCCCCAAACTTTTTTTGGCTATTTTCGTACTATAAAGTTATGGCAGAATCAAATGCAGAAAAATTAAAAGCGTTAAAGCTTACCATTGACAAACTTGAAAAAAGTTATGGCAAAGGGGTTGTTATGAAAATGGATGACAAGAATGTAGTACCTGTTGAGGTTATTTCTACTGGTTCATTCGGGTTGGATATGGCTCTTGGTGTAGGAGGTTTTCCTAAAGGAAGGGTTATTGAGATTTACGGACCTGAAAGTAGTGGTAAAACAACTTTAGCAATTAGCTGCATTGCAGAAGCTCAAAAGAAAGGCGGTATTTGCGCATTTATAGATGCGGAGCACGCTTTCGATCAGTTCTATGCACAAAGACTTGGTGTCAACATCTCTGACCTTCTAATCTCTCAACCGGATGACGGGGAACAAGCTTTAGAAATTGCAGACAATCTTATTCGTTCAGGTGCTATCGACGTTATCGTTATTGACTCTGTTGCGGCATTGGTGCCACGTGCAGAAATTGAAGGCGATATGGGTGACAGCAAAATGGGTTTACATGCGCGTTTGATGTCTCAAGCTTTGCGTAAACTTACTGGTACCATCAACAAAACAGGTTGTATCTGTATTTTCATTAACCAATTGAGAGAAAAAATTGGTGTTATGTTCGGTAACCCTGAAACAACGACTGGTGGTAATGCACTTAAGTTCTATGCTTCAGTTCGTTTGGACATTCGCCGTATTGGTCAAATCAAAGACGGTGATGAAATTACCGGTAACAGAACCAAAGTAAAAGTAGCTAAAAACAAAGTAGCACCGCCTTTCCGTGTGGTTGAATTTGATATCATGTACGGCAGAGGTATTTCAAGAGTTGGTGAAGTATTAGACCTTGCGGTTGACAATGGCATCGTTCAAAAAAGTGGCTCATGGTTTAGCTATGGCGCTACCAAACTTGGTCAAGGTAG
Source organism: Bacteroidia bacterium (assembly GCA_030158725.1). Lineage (GTDB taxonomy): Bacteria > Bacteroidota > Bacteroidia > NS11-12g > UBA955 > JABMMZ01. The sequence goes on along the minus strand of JAOASJ010000049.1, from coordinate 11,605 downwards.
AGACTCTGTAAAAGAGCTATTGGAAGACAATCCAGAAATGATCAAAGAAATTGAAACCAAGCTTAAAGACAAATTGATGGCTGGTGCACTTCAAATTGCTGAAGATAAAACAGAAGAATAAAATACGTTCCTTTATTGGAACTTGAATATGTGTGTAAAAGGTCCGGGGCTGAAATACCGGGCCTTTTTTGTGTTCATGGGGTATTTTCCACCCCATGACTCATTACCGAAATATCACTCAAGGGTGGAAAACACCCTTGAGACATCC
>JAOASJ010000049.1:0-11237 GCA_030158725.1 Bacteroidia bacterium | reverse complement strand
ATCTTCTCTATATACAAAATCTGATCGCCTACCTTCAAGGTGTTAATCACCTCCATGCCCTCAATCAATTCTGCAAAAATGGTATACCGTCCATCCAAATGCGGCGTCCAAGTATGGGTAACAAAAAACTGCACCCCTTCTGAATCTTTACCCGCCGAAGCCAAACCTACACTACCTGGTTTATAAACCAAATTGTTGCTCAACTCGCTGCGTTGGGTCCAATTTAATGAGCCCCAGCCATCACCCCTCGGGCATCCGCCTTGTACAACAAAGTCAGGAACCATACGGTGAAAATACCGTTTATCGTAATAATTTGAATCCAATAATTTCAAGAAATTAACCACTGAGCCTGGTGCTTCATTTACTTTTAACACCATCACAAAAGAACCTTTGTTGGTGGTCACTTTTATTTTCAAGTTTTCCGGAATTAACTTCACATACTCCCAATCAATTGGATGTCTGTAGCCTGTTAAGGTAAACCACGATTTGTATTCGTACTTCCTGTTTTCAGCTTTGCATATAGTTTTTTCCAAGTCAACCCATGCCTCAAAATCGCGGGGCATAATCAACATACTTTGTATGGTCTTTAAATACGGTACTTGCATATGGGCCATTGACAACCAATTGCTGTCTGTGCGCATATGTTCTGCTGCCATAGAAATAAAAGCCACATTGCCACCTTCCAACAACATTCTGTATTGGTCAAGGCTCAATTCCTTTTGATTAGCAATATATTGTTCCATGCAATACGTCGTAAACGCATACGGATACTTTTTATTGGTGGCCAAGGTATACCAATCGTTTTCATTTAAACTATACGGTTTTAATTTTTCTATAGCATGATAAGGGTTGGCCATTATTTGAGCACTGTCTAACATGCCTTTTTTATAGACACCCATTGAACCACCTTCCACATCTTGCATCTGAGCATTTATTTGAAATGGTTTCAGCATAACCTTAACCGCATTGGAATGGGTAATCAATGACAAATGCTGAATGGTATTTAGCATATCCTCTCCCCCATTGGTCCCTAAATTTTTTGTTCTTCGATACGCTTGAAACACCGAATAGGCAAAGGCATATTGTTGTAAAGTATCTTTATCGCGAACCACCAGTTTATTGTAAAATGGCAAGTCGCTGGTATTTGCACCTTTGCCAATAGCCATTAACAATTCGTTCTTTACTTTCGCATACTTCTTATCGTTGAATAAAGTTATTAAACGCTTGCTTACAGAATTGAGGCGCAATTGACCCAAACTAAACACAGCTGCTTTTTGCACGTCTAGGTCTACATCATTTTTCACACAGGCCAACAAGTCTTCCACTACAATTGAATCTTGCACACTGGCAAACGCCATGGCAGCAGCCAACCTGTATTTTTGCTGTTCATGGTGCAGGTAGGGCAATATTGCAGAGGTGTTCTGATCGTATTGATGCTGGTAAATCACCTTCATCAATAGGTCGGTGCTAAAACGGTTTTGCCCAAAAATAGTGAATGAGCAAATCAGCAAGAACGTTGCAAATAAACCTTTCTTCATAGCGTAAACTTAAGGATTTTGACGAATCACTTCATACATCATAACCCCAGCGGCTACCGATACATTTAGTGAATCCAATTCAGTCTTCATTGGAATTTTAACCAATTTATCAGCCAACTTTAATAAGGCTGGAGATATACCATCTTCTTCGCTACCTACTATCAAAACACATGGCTTGGTATAGGTTTCAAAAAACAATTCTTTATTGGCTTTTTCTGTTCCGCAAATCACTTGCAGACCTTCATCTTTCAAATGTTTAATGGTTTGAAACAAGTTTGATGAACGGCATACCGGCAAGTGCAACAAAGCACCCGCTGAAGTTTTGATGGCTTCTTCACTTACTGTGGCTGAACCTTTTTCAGGAATGATAATAGCATCCAAACCAGCAGCCATAGCGGTTCTGGCGATAGCACCAAAATTACGCACATCGGTAACACGGTCAAGGGCAATAACAAACGGAGCTTTGTCATCATCCAATAAACGCTTCACCAATTCTTCTGCATTGTGGTAAGTGATAGATGAAATCTTAGCCACCACACCTTGGTGGTTTTTAAATTTCGACAAGCTATCTAACTTTTCTTTTGGCACTTCAGTGAAGTTCACTTTGTGTCTATTTAGAATTTGTTTGATGTGTTTTAATCCATCGCCCATACCTTTTTGCACATATACCTTCATAAAGGTTGTTCCTGCACCTAAGGCTTCTTCTAAGGGTCTCACACCAAATATAATGGTGCTGTCTTTTTCTTCGTTTTGCATGTTTGTATTTGAAAAAGAAAGACGCCACAAGTGCGTCTTTCTGTAAGTATTAATAAAAGTTAATCTGACTTTATTCTAGTCTGAATTTACAAAGTTGTTTACAGTTGCTGATAGCTCTTTGTTTGTTTTCTCAAACTTAGCAGCCATATTGCTCAAGCCCCATTCTTTAGCAGAAGAAGCAGAACGGTCCATAAAGTCGAAGGCATCTTTTGCCAAACCTCTCATGTAACGGGTTTTCTTAGAACCGAAACGCAAGTAGTATTTAACTTCAGATTCGCTGGTTGCGTATACTTGACCTAAGTTTTTACCTGCTTTGTCGTTGTCACCGATTTCATGCCATATCATAGCCATGTAATATTTGGTTTGACTTGGTGTATGGTAAACACTTTCAGGAATCTCAGTATCACATTTGTTCAACAAATTAGCAATTTTGGTTTTGTATTCTTCAACTTTCTCTTTGTTACCAGCTATGCTTAAACTTGAATCTGTACGTTTAATCTCCATCATTTTATCTAAGTAGTGACCAGATAAAGTGATAAACAATTCTTGGTAAGCATAAGGACCAGTGGTTGCTTTGTCATCCAAGAAGAAGTGTTTCTTTTCTTTCATTCCTGAATATTTAAACACCTTCATCAAGTTGTTGTAGACCATATCATCATCAATTCTGCTGATATTGTTTCTTGATGCAGCTGACTTAATTGGCACCAATTGGTATGACAAACCTTTTCTTTCGAAGTAAGGCTCTAAGTTCATAAACCCATCGCTACCTGAAGTGGTGGTGAAACAAATTGGACGTTTCCAACCTGTTGCAGCATTGGTCGCAATTAAATCTAATAATACTAGATCGCCTTTGTTCATTGCTCTTTTCGGGAAATCGATAATTAAGTCGTCTACAATATTTGCAGTATCACTTACTTTAACTACACCTGCGGCAAGCACTGCTGCTTTGTTCACTGGCACTTTAAATTTGGTGTTGCTATAGTATTGAGTTCTTTCAGAAGTTAATTGTTTGATGTAAGTGCTCAAATCGATAGGTGCAAAATCTTTACCAGCTGAATATTGGTAGTAATCGTTAACACCTGAAGCCAAATCGCCTTTGGTTAAAGTCAATGGCAATGGTTCACTGTTGTATACTTTGGTTAACAATACTTGTGAATACCAATCTGTAGGCAATAAACTTTGGTTGATTATACGAACGTCGGTTCTAAAACCTTCAACGTTTTGCGCATACCACAATGGATAAGTATCGTTGTCACCGTTGGTAAACAAGATGGCATTTGGAGGGCAAGACATCAAGCAGTTTTTAGCGAAGTCAATTCCAATGTAACGTCCACTTCTATCGTGGTCGTCCCATCCTTGAGAGCCCATTAAAGCTGGCGCTGACAAGGCTGCAACTGCTGCAATTGAAGCAGCGGCCATGCCTGAAACTTTGGTTCTTAATTTGTCCCATATAAACAATACACCCAATCCAATCCAGATACAGAAGGTTTGGAATGAACCTACAATTGAGTAGTCCCTTTCACGTGGTTCGTATGGTGGTTGGTTCAAGAATATATTGATAAGTATACCAGTAAACACGAACAATACCATGGTGATAATTGCATCGTTTTTACCTTTTTTGAAATGGAATACCAAACCAATGATACCCAAGATTAAAGGAATAAAGAAGAATTTATTGCGGGCTTGGTTATTGGCCAAGTATGCAGGTAATTCTGTTTGTGGTCCCAAACGCATTTGGTCTAAGAACTTAATACCACTGATCCAGTTACCATCGATGTTAGAGTTGAAGTCATGTCCTTGTTGGTCGTTTTGACGGCCTACAAAGTTCCACATGAAATATCTAAAATACATATGGCCCAATTGGTAGCTCATTAAGAAAGCAATGTTATTGCTCATTTGAGGCTTCTCAGCTTTTAGGGCTTTGATTTGCTCTTGAATTTCAGCTTTTTGTTGACCCTCAGCTTGTGAAAGACTTTGCTCAGCATATTCAATCTGATTGGCCAAATCGCTCATATTACCCCAGCTGTAGTATCCTTGTTCTGGTTTATCAGCAGGACCCATTCTTGGGAAATACGTATAATCTGCGTCGTTGTAAACATATTCTTGTTTAACACCGCTTTCTACATAATTGGCAGAATCTTTTCTATAAGAAACTTTACCTTCTTTAACATCTACTGGTTGAGCATTAAAGTATGGACCTTTAAACAATGGTCTGTCACCGTATTGCTCACGGTTAATATAACTTAATAAGTTAGAAGGCTCTTCAGGGTTGTTCATGTCAATAGCAGGATTGTCCAATGAACGCACAACCACCATAGCATAACTTGAATATCCAAATAAAACATAAGCCAAACAAACGAAAGCCAAATTGGCTAAATGGTTTGGTTTTACTTTCGCGAAATAGTAAATACCATAAGCGGTAGCACCAACGAAAATCAATATAGCAGCCAAACTACCTGAGTTGAAAGGCAAGCCCATATCGTTCACAAACATAATATCCATGGTAGCCATCAATTGAGGCACACCTGGAATGATTGCTTTTTGAACGAAGAACAAGATACCCAATCCAATAAGGAAGCTATAGATAAATCCTTTTCTTGTATGGGTGTAGTGTTTGTAGTAATAAATGAATACAACTGCTGGAATAACCAACAAGTTCAATAAGTGGGTACCGATTGCCAAACCGATTAAGTAAGCAATAAGAACCAACCATTTGTCAGCGTATTTGCTGTTGCTTTCTTCCCAACGCAAAGCAGCCCAGAAAGTCAATGCAGTAAAGAATGAAGACATGGCGTAAACCTCTGCTTCAACGGCGCTAAACCAAAATGAATCACTGAATGTTAAGGCTAAAGCAGCTACTGCACCACTAGCGAAGATGGCGATGCGGCTACCAGAACCGGCTTCATCTTTAACCATTTTCTTAGCGAAGTGGGTAGTAATCCAAAATGTAAACAATACTGTAAAGGCACTGCTCACAGCACTCATAAAGTTAACTGCTACTGAAACACCTGCAGGTTCAGAGGCGAACATGGCGAACAATCTACCCAACAACAAGAACAAAGGTGCCCCTGGCGGATGCACAACTTGCAATTTGTAAGAGGCTGAAATAAATTCACCACAGTCCCACAAACTCACAGAAGGTTCTAGAGTGAGGCTGTAAACCACCAATGCTACTAGGAACATCAACCAACCTAAAAGGTTGTTTATCATTTTATAACTCATAATATTTTTCAGAAAAAAACGAAGCGAAAATAGGTAAAATGATTTTGGAATAAAAATAAAATCATGAAAGCCTTTGAGATTATTGGATAAACAGTCTTTTTTAAAGATAAATATCATTAAAATCTACCTGATTATCGAGATTTTATATGAGTCTCAGACCTCCCGAAGATCAATGTACTAAATCCTAAACTTCGATAAATTGGAATTTTAAATGCTATCAATATATTTGTGAATTAAAGTAAAAACAAAAAACTTTTTTTGACTATATGACCAATAATATTAAACTAATTGCACCTAATATTCCAATGATTCATAAATGTTTCCGCGCAATAGGATTTATATTTTTCTTAGTAATACAGATCAACTTTTCCTTTGCTCAAGAAACCTTTGTTGGAATGACCACTGAAGGGGGCAATGAATTTGGCGTAATTTTTTCAAGCAATAAAAATGGTGAGCAACAAAAAATATTACACCAATTTGAAGGTGTATCTGGAGCCTTTCCGTATTACACCAATTTATGTGAAACCAATTCAGGTAAATTATATGGATTATGCAGTCAAGGTGGCGAATACAACTTAGGTGTGCTGTTTGAATATGATACAATAAAAAATCAATCTAGAAAGGTCATTGACTTTAATGGCAGTGGAAATGGAAGCATTCCTAGAGGCAGTTTAATCTTGGCCCCTAGTGGCAAACTTTATGGCATGTGTAGCCAAGGTGGGAATAACAATTATGGCGTCTTGTTTGAATACAATCCCAATAATGATTCTCTTGTTATTAAACACCATTTTGATGGAACAAATGGGCGTAATCCATTTGGCAATATTACTTACCATAGCTCAGGCAAATTGTATGGACTTACTTATCAAGGAGGAAACAGCAATGATGGTGTACTATTTGAATACCGCTTGAACAACGACTCTTTTTATAAAAGACATGACTTTGATGGCAGCAACACAGGCCGCAACCCTTTTGGAAGTCTCTTGCTTGCAGGCAATGGACTTATGTATGGCATGACTTATCAAGGCGGAGCGAATAATTTTGGCCTTGTTTTTAGTTTTGACCCCAGCACTAACGTTTTCAATCAAAAAATTGACTTTGATGGCAGCAATTATGGAAGCAATCCATACAGCACTTTTACACAAGGACCAAATGGCAATTTATATGCGATGACCTATCTCGGTGGAAGCAACAATTTTGGAACCTTGTTTGAATATGATATTAGCAACAATACCATCAATAAAAAACTAGATTTTAATGGCACAAATAATGGCAGAAATCCCTTTGGAAATTTAACCCTAAATAGCAACGGCATTTTTTATGCACAAACCCCATATGGTGGAGCCAATAATGCAGGAACTATTTTTACATTCGACCCAAGCAATAATTCTTATGCAAAAAAATTAGACTTTAGTTCAGGAGTCTTAGGTCGATTGCCCTTCGGAAGCTTATTCCTCGCATCAAACCAAACATTTTATGCCATGACCTATCAAGGAGGCACTAGCAATTCCGGTGTTTTATTTCAATTTAATCCCAGCAATTCAACCTATAAAAAGAAACTTGACTTTAACAGTGCCTTAAACGGAAGCAATCCTTATGGTGATTTGTGCTTGGCAAATAATTTTAAACTTTATGGAATGACCTATCAAGGCGGGACACAAAACGCAGGTGTAATATTTGAATTTGACCCTAAAAAAAATAAATACAGCAAGAAAGTTGATTTGGAATCAGCTGCCTATGGCAAAAACACCTATGGTAGTTTTGTCCAGGCTAGTAATGGAAAACTCTATGGAATGACCTATCAAGGTGGAACATCTGACTATGGAACCATTCTTGAATACGACCCGATAAATGACACTTGCATAAAACGCCATGACTTTGATGGCAACAATGGACGAAATCCATATGGAAATCTAATTCAAGCAAACAACGGGAAATTATATGGACTATGTCCTTATGGTGGGAATGACGATTACGGGGTATTGTTTGAATTCAACACCAACAACTATACTTTCACGAAATTATTAGACTTCGATTCTAGCAAAGGTACCAACCCCTTTGGAGACTTGATTCAAACTTCTAACGCCAGCTTATTTGGATTAACTTATCAAGGTGGTGCTAACGATTATGGCGTTTTATTTGAGTACAATATCAACAACAATACAATATCAAAAAAAGTAGAGTTTGATGGAAGTTCAAAGGGAGCATACCCTCAAGGCAGTCTGATAAAAGAAGGCAATAATTTGTTTGCTATGACTCAATATGGTGGCTCAAATAACGTCGGTGTACTGTTCGAATACAACATCTCTAACAATTCGTTTAACAAACTATTTGACTTTAATTCTAGCAATGGTAAAAACCCGAGCGGTAAATTAACGATGTCGTCTAATGGCAGACTTTATGGACAAACCCAAGTTGGAGGCACTCAAAATCATGGGGTGCTTTTTGAATACAATTTAAGCACTGATACTTTTATAAAAAAGCTAGACTTCATTGGTCCAAATGGGAAAAGACCATTTGGTAGTTTGAGTAGTTTTTGTTTACCAAGTTTCGACACTATCAATGTAAATGCTTGCGGTCAATTTGTTTCACCCAGTAAAAAATATACTTGGACTGTTAGTGGCAATTATACTGATACAATCTCAGGCTTCTATGCATGCGACAGCATCATCAATATTGAGTTGCGAATATTAAAAAGCAGCAGCTTCAATTACACAGCTACAGCATGTGATAGTTTTATTGCGCCAAATGGTAAATTATATACAAGCTCAAGCAACATATCTTACATTATTCCAAACCATTTAGGATGCGATAGTTTGATAAACATTCAATTAGAAATTCTAAACAGCACAAGCAATTTACAGGTTAAAACCTGCAGTAATTATACTGCACCTGATGGTATAACATATAACAAATCGGGCATTATAACTGCTGTAATATCAAATGCAAAAGGTTGTGATAGTACCATTACCATTGATTTGGAAATTTTAAATACAGAAAGCACTCTAAACGTTGATGCCTGCAGAAAGTATACTGCCCCCGATGGAAAGACATACCAAAATTCTGGAATTATTCAGGCAAGCATAAAAAACAGTAAAGGTTGTGACAGTTTAATAACTATAAATTTAAACATTCAAAAAGTAGAAACTGGAATTGTAGTTACCGATTCTATTTTAAGTTCTAATGCAATCGGGGCATTGTATCAATGGTTAGATTGCAAACAAAACTATTCACCAATTCCAAATGCAAATTCACGCTTTTACACTGCAACGAAAAACGGCGAATATGCTGTTTCGGTAACGGAAAATAATTGCACAGATACTTCAATTTGCATGACCATTAATGGCTTAAATATTTTCCAAAATAACGAGCGAAACAATATCCTGCTATACCCAAATCCAATAGAGCAAACTTTAAACGTTCAGCTGGGAAAGCAATATGAAAACATAGAATGCATACTTAAAAATTTAAATGGTCAAACCATTCAACAATTCAAAATACAAGATGCCCAAACATTTGATCTTGAATTAATGTGTGACGCTGGGATTTATTTCTTAGAAATTAAAACTGATTCAATTTCTACAATCTACAAAATTGTAAAAAAATAAGACCTGGAAATTGAGAACCTTTGCTTGAAAAAGTTATTCTATTACATGCAAAGAATAGCAACTCGTACTGCTCAAGAAACAGAAGAACCGGAAGACAATAAAACCATCGTGTTTTTATTTTTTCTCGTCCTCAGAAACTGAATAAATTCGATCTGAATCTTGCATCATTTTGTGTAAGGTCTCATCCAGCTCCTTTGCCGTATCTTCTAAATGCTTCATCAACTCTACATTGGCGCTTTTATTGGGATCATTAAAATCGATCAAATGTACTATACCCAAAACATTGGCAATAGACTTCCTAACGACATGCGATTGGAAACGCATAATCTCCGCCAATTGAATATTGTTTAAACGCAACATTTCTTCAGATTTAACTCGGCGACTTAATTCCTGTTCATTTTGATTTAAGACCGTTTGCAATAAGCCAACAGACAAATTCTCTAAAAGACATAGAGACAAAATCCCAGCACTTGAATATACCCAATACAATAAATTTGAACTTCCAATAGGGGCACTTACCGGCAAAACCCCAGCATAGTCTGCCACTACAAAGACCAAACCGCCCAAAGAGGCCAACAAACCAAAATACCAAATTTCCCTTTTGCCAAGAGTCAAACCCGCAAATAGAACGATTATTGGCAATATTTTAATTCCATGTGCTTTCAAACCACCTGCATTCCAGGAAAACACAAAAATCATCAGCAACAAAAATGATATGTATAAAACCGCACTGCGTCGCGGATGACCTATTCGTATCAAATACAAAAACCCAAAACTCGCAACTAGAAGAATCGTCGTGATGTACACATGTCTAATCCTAAAGGTTTGGGTTACAATTCCTGAAATAACAAAGGTGATAAATAAAATAAAAAACATGCTGACTATAAGTTCTGCCAAAATAAAGGCCTTACGTCTAGTATCAGTATTCTCAATGTTGTCAAGTTTTAAGTAACGTTCTATTAAGAATTTAATTTTCATTGTGTAAGTTATCGATTTGATTCACACAATATTAAGTCAAGAAAACGAAATTTCATAGAAATATTTATTCTTTTTAAATTGATTATCAATGATATGTATAAACACTTAGAACTTTTGTTTAATTTTACATTTGGTAAATAAATTACCATTAGAAACGCCCCAGTTCAATGTCTTTTCTTGTTTTTTTTATGAATTTACTTAAAAACTGTTTTTAACATTTTCATGCTCAAAAACAAAAATCTTCTTGTGTAAAAAACGCATACCATTTCTATAAAGTAGTTTCAATTCCTTCAATAGACGTCAAATAATTTCTAAATCTGCGACAAAACACTTTTGTCTAGACCATAAAATCAACCAAAAAATAAAATGTATTAAAACTCTAAACGATAGCCCACATAGTAGCCTATGCTTTTCCAGCTCAAGGGTACTGAGTGTTTAAAACCGTTGTAGGTAAACGAATTAACAGGACTGGCCAAAGACACTTGGTTGTTCAAACCCGCTTCCAAATGTTTAAACCTTACCCCTGCCCCAAAAGTTACCAAGGGCATAAAGCTTTTTAATGAGTTGTTGCAAACCAAGGGAGCGAAATCGTAAAACTCAGCACTTGCACCTTTATACCAAGAAAAATCGGAGCTCATATCAATACCCGCTTTGTTGCTTAAATAGCCCCCAATCCCGGCCATCCCAAATACTTCTATAATTTTAATGTCTATGGTTTTAGAAAAATGAATGTCGGCACCCAACATATTTTGTGCACTCGACATGGCAGGACCGCCAAACACTGAATTGGCATCAAGATATTGTGGGGTAATGATCAAAGGATTGTAAATACTAAAAAAATCAGCACCCAAAATATTCCCTTTTTTCATTCGGTATTGGTAACGCAAACCAACAGGCGTGCGCAGTCTGTCGCCGCTATTGTAAGACACTTGTAAGCCGTGACTAACACGCAGGGTATAATTGGTAACGCCTGTATTGGCAATACCCATGTAAGGCATGATGCTATGGGTTGGGAATTTTGCAAACAATAAGCTCGCGCTTAAAATAACAAACACTAAAAGACTGAAATATTTTAGAAAAATGGCTTTCATTTGGTCATACAAAATTAGAGAAAATTGAGGAGATAATGGGTGGG
>JAOASJ010000048.1 GCA_030158725.1 Bacteroidia bacterium | reverse complement strand
CGAAATAATGAAGCATTTTCTATTGCCTCGCTCAACCCTCTTGCTCTTGCTAAAATTATTTTAGATCTCTAAAATAATTTTAATCCTTATAAGTTTTCGGTACCGCAGGATCCGTAATAATAATATAATCGCCCAAACTTAAGTACTGCTTCCAATCTATATTTGGGAACGCAGCATCTGAGCCACATGAAACCACAAGTGCTACTGCTTTGGGTCTGTATTTTTTTAATTGAGTTACCGCAGCAAATCTTTCATCACTGTGAAAGCGTCCGTTAACCTGCATGACTTTCTGACCCTTATTTTGTTTTAAATGCTCTGCAATTGAATACGCCATGGTGGCATCCCATAAAGATTGGGCAGTAACCAAACTAAATCCACCCATAGACATCACCGGCATTTTTTTCTTAGAAGTATCAGGGGTGTTAGAATGCCCACTTAAGCCCATTAGTTTGTCGTAGTATGCACCCGAAGCGGTGTCGTAGGGCAATGGCGCAAAAAACAATTTAGAAGCAGCAGGCAAGTCCATTAAGGCTTTTTGTCCTTTACGTCCTGCCAAGTTGCTGTATCTACCAGCAGCATTCGCACATACTATTGGAAGCTTATTGGTTTTGGCAAATTCAACCATAGGTTTGTAATCTTTATAATTGCTCCAAACCCTTGCATCTTTTAAAAAATGTCTTTCTCTAATACTGCCTTGTAAATATTCATTCATCACAGTTTGTACATCGCGGTCGAACATCTCCATAGACAAAGTTGTTTTAGCACCAAACTTGCGGTACATCAACTCATATGTTTTTTGTTCTAAATAATGGGTTACCGAATCATTGTGTTCTTCTCCAAAAAACAAAACATCGGCATTGGCCATATCTTCAACAATATCATTCAAACTCACTTCCTTCCCAAGCTTTACAGAATATATTCTATAGTTGGCTTCACTCAATTGGGCATTGATATTTTGTAAAAATCCAAAGCATATAAAAAGTGCTAAAAACCTTAATGGTGTAAGTATTTGTTTCATTTTCATCTTAAAAATAGTGTGCTCAAATATAGGATTAAAATAAAATTTAATCCGTTTTAAAAAGTTTCTGAAAAATATTTTTAAAGTTTTGCAACATTTTCTCTTCTACTTGTGTCTAATAGAAAAAAGAGATAGTGATTTTTCTCGTTTTTTAATCTGTATATTTTTTTTATAATTATTTTGATTGTGTGTGAGCGTTCCTTGCTGAGGGAACGCTCCTTTTTTTTGTTGCTATTTGTTACGCGATTTTCATAAAATAAATTTTTATGTCACATAAAAAATCAGCTTCACGTCTATTCCATTAAACAACATTAAAATGATGATCAAAAAACTTTTATTATGCTTATGTATTGCTTTTTATAGCAGCTCCACTTTTGCAGTTATTGGAACCTGGACAGCCAAGGCTGCAATGCCAACCGAACGTTCTACCCACGTCGCTTTTAGTTTAAATGGACAAGGATTTATCTGCGGTGGTGCCGACTACTCTACTAACTTTAACGACTTATGGGCTTATAACCCAAGCACAAATACATGGACTCAAAAGGCTAGTTTTCCCGGCGATGGCCGTCAAGAATTAAGTTCTTTTGTAATCGGAAATTACGCCTATGTAGGATTGGGCCGCAATGTTAATACGGGTGAATGCTTCAAGTCATTTTACCGCTATGATCCTAGCAACGACCAATGGTCTCAGGTAGCCGATTGTCCTGTAAAACGCTACGCTGCTGGTTCTTTTTCTATAGGCACAACTGGTTATGTAACTTGCGGATTGGCACCCAATGAGCCACGTTACAACGATTTATATGCCTACAACCCTAGCACAAATACTTGGTCACAAAAAACCAGTTTACCCACTTTACTTGGTGGAAGAGCCTTTCCGTGCACTGTTTCCGCCAATGGAAAAGCCTATTTAATGGGTGGGTTTACAGGCTCAATTATTTATAATGATTTGTGGGAATATAATCCCAATTCAGATGCATGGACTTTTATTGCGCTTTGTCCATTAGGGCAAAGAAGCTATTCGCTTGGATTCACCCTTAGCAACAAAATATTCTTTGGTATGGGAAGAGGCAACAACAACACCAATAACCAAGATTGGTTGTGTTACAATCCAGCTAACAACAATTGGGATTCTGTAAGCAATCATCCCCAATCCAATACCATCGGTGGTGCTTGTTTTACTTTAAATTCCAAGGCCTACGTTTGTGGTGGATTTAATGTGGCTGACTCGGTAATGAATTACACCAATGAGTTGAGCGATCCTAGTTTAGGCCTAAAATCAAACAATCAAATAAATTTACTAAAACCTTATTTCGCTCAAAACACCAAACAAATTTTTAGCAATGCATTTGCTGGTGAATTAAAATTAAGTATTTACAATTTGAATGGACAAGAGGTGATGAATAAATATATAAATGTAGATGGTGATTCTAAAATTCAAATTGATTTGAGTTCTCTAGAAACTGGACTATATGTCGCTAGTATAAGCAATGCTGGTGAAACTAAAATCATTAAAATCGTGCTGCAATAACTGTATATTTATTTTGATTGCGTGTGAGCGTTCCTTGCAAAAGGAACGCTCCTTTTTTTGCTTCTTGTTTTTTTCAATTTATACTCTAGTTTTGTATGGAATCGAAGTCAATTGTTATACAAAATGAAACGCAGAGAATTAATTAAAATCATTGGTCTAGGAGGCTTGGTATTCGGTCTAAAGAAAAACGCTTTTTCCGAAACAAATAAATCAAGAAAAGGTCCTATTGTTTTAAGCACCTGGTACAACCAATCGCAAACCGCAAATGTGGCGGCTTGGAATATTTTACAAAACAAAGGCAATGCGCTCGATGCCGTTGAAGCGGGTGTTCAAGTGAGTGAAAACGACGTTAACAATTGCTGTGTTGGCTTGGGTGCTAACCCCGACCGTGAGGGACATGTTACCCTCGACGCCAGTATCATGAACCACAAATTTCAAATTGGTGCTGTCGCTGCAATGGAACGTATCAAAAGTCCCATTCACGTTGCCCGTCAAGTCATGGAAAATTCTCCCCATGTATTTATTGTCGGTCAAGGTGCACAAGAATTTGCTGTTTCTCAAGGCGCTAAATTAGAAGATGAAACACTAAGTGATCACGCTCAAAAATCTTACAACGAATGGCTTAAAAAGAGCGAATACAAACCCCTTATAAATATTGAAAAAAACCATGGACCACAAATGCCCATGGAGCTTGAATCGGGTGAATTCAACCACGATACCATTGGTATGATTGCAATGGATGAAAATGGCAATCTCAGTGGCGCTTGCACCACCAGTGGCATGGCCTTTAAAATGCGCGGCCGTGTTGGCGATTCTCCTGTTATTGGGGCTGGTTTGTATGTTGACAATGAAGTTGGCGCCGCTACTGCAACTGGCCATGGCGAAGAGGTTATCCGTATTTGTGGTAGCTTTTTAGTGGTTGAATTTATGAGACAAGGCTATAGCCCTGAACAAGCCTGCAAAAAAGCTGTTGAACGCATTCAAAAAGCAACACCAAGAAATCCAAAAGAAATTCAAGTTGGTTTTATTGCAATAAATAAAAAAGGGGAATATGGCGCCTATGCACTTCAGGATGGTTTTGACTTTGGTGTAACTGAATTAAACAAAAGTACTTATCAAGTAAAATCTAAATTCATCCTGCAAAAATGACAACTTTAGAAATTGCTTGCAACAGCTACCAATCCTGCCTCAATGCTATGAATGCAGGGGCCAACAGAATTGAACTTTTCGAAAATCTAGCTGATGGTGGTTGCACGCCTTCTTATGGAATGATTAAAAAATCTAGTCAACTAAGTTTACCAATTTATGTAATGATTCGTCCCCGTGGTGGTAATTTCCATTACTCAAACCATGAAATAGATGTCATGTTGGAAGACATTGACGTTTGCAAACAATTTGCAGTAAATGGGATAGTTTTTGGATGCTTAACAGCCAGTGGTGAAGTAGACAAAGTACTTAATAAAAAACTTTTAGATGCCTGGAATGGCCCTGCTACTTTCCACCGTGCAATTGACCGTAGCTTACATTATTTTGAAGCTGCAAAAGATATATGCGACCTTGGCTTTGAACGTATCCTTAGCAGTGGAGCTGCTCTTCACGTAATGGATGGCCTCGACAATTTAAAAATGTTACAATCAAATTTGGGAAACTACATCCGCATAATGCCTGGTGCAGGTGTTGGTGTTAACAATGCCAAACACATTTTAGAATACACAAGCTGTAAAGAGATTCACGCAACTTGTAAACAAACCATACGTTCTATGGAAGGCAGTGCAAACTTGGTGTTCAACGACAGTGAAACCATCAGCAATTACCACGAAATAAGCGAACTTGTTTCTGCCTTAAAATAATTGATATGGAGCAAGGAAAACTACATACTTCACCGTTTAACCTAGCCGTATTGGTAGCAGGTCTTGGATTTTTCATCGATGCGTTTGACCTGTTTTTATTCAATGTTTACCGCGTACCTTCTTTGCAAGAATTAGGTTTTTCCGGCACTGAACTTACCCATAAAGGTGAAATGCTTTTGTCTTTTCAAATGGCAGGTATGATGTTGGGTGGTATAATTTCTGGCATACTAGCCGACAAAAAAGGCAGAGCCATCGCATTGTACGGATCAATAGCCCTTTATTCATTTGCAAATATTGCCAATGCTTTTGTGTACGACATCAACACCTATGCGGTCATTCGTTTTTTAGCTGGTCTTGGTCTAGCAGGAGAACTTGGTGCAGGCGTTACTTTGGTTGCTGAAAGCATGAGTATTGAACGCCGTGGCTATGGAACCATACTGGTGGCAACTCTCGGTGCCTTGGGTGCTGTAAGCGCAGGTTTGGCTGGCGACTTCATGCCATGGCGCTATGCATTTTTCGCAGCGGGCATTGTCGGTTTACTCATCTTGATTTTGCGCATGAAATCTATGGAAACAAGTTTCTTTAAAGAAGATAAAAACCGAGTTTCCACCAAAGGTTCATTCCGTTTGTTGTTTGCAAATAAAAAGCGAGCCTTCAAATATTTAGCCTGTATCATGATTGGCATTCCAATTTGGTACAGTGTCGGTATACTTATTACTTTAAGTCCCGAATTAGCAAAAGAAAACCATCTAAGTGGAATCAAACTTTCTGCTTGCTTTATATTGTTTCAAGTGGGCATTGCTTCAGGCGATTTAATCAGTGGTATACTAAGCCAAGTATTTAAAAGCAGAAAGAAAATCCTACTTTCATTTATGCTTTTTGCAAGCCTTGCAACGGGCTTTCATTTCTTCAATTTAAGCCATGCGGGAAATTTAATTTTGAGTTCCTTCTTAATGGGATTTGGATGCGGATATTTATCTGTTTTTGTAACAAGTACTTCCGAACAATTTGGCACCAATTTAAGGGTTACCATTACCGCCACTGTTACAAACTTTATGCGCGGTGCTGTTGTTTTGCTTATTCCATTACATCAATTTATTGAAAGCTTTTTCAACACCAATCTCACCCAAGGTGTTGCAATTACAGGCATTATTGTATGGTCGCTTGCATTGCTATCCATTGTATTGATACACGAAACCTTTGGAAAGAATCTGAATTTTATAGAGGAATAGTTAACGCAACAAATTAAAGGTTCCCCTTAAAATGCGCTCTTTCCCATCGCAACCTGTATAGCGAACCAAGTAAACATAAACATCTTGTGGTGCCATTAGATTATCATAAAAACCATCCCAGTTGATGTTAGAAGCATTGCATTCGTATATCTGTTCACCCCAGCGGTTGTATATTTTTAAATTATATGGTGAAGACAAATTGCTGTATTTATTCTCAGGAAAATAGTCATTGACACCATCTTCATTGGGCGTAAACGCATCTGGCATAAACAATTCATTTGGCACAGCATCGGGATCGGAAGTAACATTGATGCTGTCCTCTGCAATACAGCCTATAGCATTTTTAACCAATACAGTAAATTTCCCTTTGTTGTATGAACGTATGTACTGACTGGTCTCCCCAGTATTCCACAAGTAGGTTTCCATGCTTGATATGGCGCTTAAATCGATAAATGATGAAACACAAATTTGTGTATCATTTCCTAAGCCTGGATCTAATACTGGGAATTGAAAAATACTCATTGAATCAGATTCAATACAGCCATCAACTGACACTATAGTTACTTTGTTTTTACCTGCTGTTTGTGCGACGATATAATCTAGCGTCGATGCATCTTGCCATTGGTAAGATTTGAAAAAAGTTTGTGCTTTAACAGTGCGAAAAATTGGTCCACAATAAAAAGTATCTGGCCCTAAGTCTAAACCTGTTTTGATAAATGTCAAAATAGCAGAGTCAAAATGATCGCAGTATTTATTTTTTACTAAAACACTGTACTTACCTTCCGTAGCTACTGAAATACTGGATGAACTCGCGCCATTGTTCCATAAATATTTTGATTCAGCTTGGGTACTTAAATTGGTGTTAAGCGCATCGAGAACTACATTGGTATTTCGACAAAACAAAGTATCGCGCAAATCAAAAACAGGTGGCGAATAGGCAATAAAATCAATGGTGTCTTTGGAATAACAATTATTCTTATTGGTAACTTCTAAAATGTATTGGCCAGGATTGGAAATGAAAACAGTGTCCGACACATGACCATTACCCCAATTATACGTCTTGTAATTTAATGGCCCTTGATAATAAAAAGGTGCAAATGCATCTGCGCATATAACAGTATCTGCTCCGACATTCACCTTACTTACATCGTTTTGTATAACCACCGAATCAACGGCCACACAAGGATCGTCTGAAACCTTTAACCAATATACACCAGGCTTGGTCACACTTATACCCATGCTGGTATCTCCAGTATTCCAGAGTCTTTGCTTGTTCTTAATATTGCTGGTAAATGAGGTTTGAAATGTCCCACAGTATAAAGTATCGTTCGGAAGTTTTACATGAAAATTAGGTTTTACAGTGACTTCGTTGTAAAATGTATCCGCACAAACACTGGTCCTTGCAACCAGTCTTACAGTGTAATTCCCTCCGCTATCATATTTGTATTTCGGCGACTTTAAATTAGACGTGTCATTGGTTTTAGGAAGAACACCAAAGTCCCATGAGTAGCTGGTGCCTCCTTGACTAAAATTTGAAATATTAAGCTCTGTCTCCGAACATACCACAGCGGGAATATAAAAAGCAGAAACAACTTCAAATACACAAATAATGGCGTTGAATTGAACGTCCCTTTTGGTCTCTCCAATTAAAACTCCATTGCGGTACTCCAAAACTTTTATGCCAATCACAAATTGCCCGGCAACAGTTGGTGTCAGAGTTAATTTTCCAGTTTTCCTATTGATTGACAAAGTTGGACTGCCGTCTATTTGATTATTGGGTGCATAACCATTTGCAGATGCCCAAGAAACATTTTTAAAGTTTGCAGGATTGCTTGCATTATTTCCTGAAGGAATTGGTGCCATTGAACTTGCTCCTGTGTAGGGCGTAAACAATTCATAAACCAATGAATCGCCATCAGCATCGGTAGCACTATGGTCGAATGTCAATGGTGCATTTAAACAGATAAAAGTTGGTGGAGTAAATTTAAACTTTGGACTATTGTCTGAGCTTACCAAGGCCGTTCCGGGAATTTTAGTCCAATAAGTAGCACCAGTAGTTCCTGGATTTAATATATTCGTAATCGTGGAATTTCTGCAGCAGCGTTCAAAAGAAACAACATAACCTAAGTTGTTAATCGGCAAACTTAAACTCATGGTATAAACGTATTTGTCTACACAAACATTTGGAACATTTTTAATGCATTTATAAGAATTATCAGAAACACGAAAAGGTCCTGTTCTTGACGTATTCAACGAATAACTATTGTAACGTGTATAATTGGTGGAATTAACTCTAAAGACATTAAAAAAAGCAGTTTTGTCCTGCTCAATTGCATTGGTGTTAGATGACTTGCAATCAACAAATAAGTTCATGGTAATTGTGTAATTCACATTCCCATTTGAAGTTCCAACATACGTATACAACATCTCACCACCTACGATGTGTGCAGCCTTGGATTGAAATACAAAAAACCCACAAAATGCAAAAAACAAGAAGAACCTCGAAATCCGTCCTATTTCAATTTTTAATAAATCGATATTTAATTTTACATTTTTAATACGATTGGAATGTATTTAAAGTTTGTTGTTCAAAAGGTCAATTACATATGGTTTGTACAGCTATAAAACCAGTCATTCCAAGTTTTATAAGATATACTGCAAGTTTAATTAACAATGTTGTCATAAAAAAGTTGTGTTTATTTTTATATTCTAGCGCAAATGGAAATTAATCAGTGATAAAATTAAAAAATACTTTTCAAATTACCCTTGTACAAAGCCCCAACGGGTATTTGCCTTTCTCCAATTTCTATTCTATTTGAATTAAATTTTTTAATAAACAATTTCGAAACCACATAAGAGCGGTGTATGCGAACAAAGATTTCACCCGGCAATTTATCAATTATTGTTTTGAAGGTCATTCGCACAACCAAAGGCGATGAATTAACTCTATGGATTTTTAAATAATCATCATAACCCTCTATATACTGAATATCCTTTAAATGCACTATTTGTGAGGTGTAGTCCGTTTTAAAAACAATAGTCTCCTCTCCCACAATCTTTGCATTTTTAAAAGAATAAATTTCTTGAACCTTAGCAATGCATTGTTCAAATCGCTCGAAAGTAAATGGCTTCAACAAATAGTCACTTGCGTTCAGATTAAATCCCTCAACAGCAAATTCGCTATATGCAGTGGTAAAAACAATAATTAGATTGGGATCTAATAGTTTAGCCAATTCGGTACCCAATACACTTGGCATTTGAATATCAAGAAACACGAGGTCAATTTTTTCCGATTTCAAATACAACAATGCATTATTTGGATTGGTAAACGTTTTCACCAATTCAATGCCTTGGTTTTTCTTGGAAAAATTATCCAATACCATTAAAGCCAGTGGCTCATCGTCTATTGCAATTGCTTTAATCATTGAACTTAATTTTTAACTTAACACGATAATAATCATTTTGATCTTCAATATCCAATTCATATTTTCCGGCATAACTTTTTTCTAATATTTCTATGGTGCTTGACAATCCTCTTCCATTACTTTCGTCATCTATGTTTTTACTAATTGACTTCACATTATAAACATCCAAAAAAATCTCATCTTCATTTAACACGATGTATATTTCTATATTGCTTTTTAATTCAGGATTAACCCCGTATTTAAATGCATTCTCAATAAACGCCATCAATACCATAGGTGCAATACTATGTGCATTGGGATTGCCCTCAACACGGTACAACAAATGGTTGTCTTCTGTTAAACGCAAACGCTGCAGTTCAATGTAATCGTTAATATAATTCAATTCGTTTTTAAGCGATACTTTCTCTTTCTCGGCATCACTTAATAAATAACGCATCATACCTGAAAGCTTAACAATTGCTGGAGCTGTCTTGTCCGACTTTTCCAAAGACAAGGCATAAATTCCATTTAAAGTATTGAATAAAAAATGGGGATTTAATTTGGACTTCAAATAAGACAATTCCAATTCGCGCTTACTTTTCTCTAATGATTTATGCCTTTGGTTTGTTTTAATAAATATACCTAAAACACTTAACATCAAAAATTGCAATAAATGTTTGTTAAACTCAAACCCTAAAAACCTCATTCCATGCTGCCCATGATGGCGCCTATGCTGCATTATTCCACCAATAGGCTCAACTTCTTTGTGAGTAAAAAACATAAATGAACCCAAATAACTTGACAGTATAAGTGCGAGTAAAAACAGACTGATACTGATGGAAAAATACAGCAAATATTTTCCTTTGAAATAGAAATGGTCAATCAAAAAATAATATGAAAAATAAAAATAAACACACAATAAGAAATGAAAAATAAAATCATTTCTAAAACCTTGTATTCCTATTAATTCCCTTGTTGAAAAGATATCAGGTGAAAATAAAATCGGGAAGGACATAAACCCGACAACTCCAATCACATGAATCAATATTTCCTTATTCCCAATTTTCTTCATCTAAAAATATTTATTGGTGTAAAATTAAAGATTAGAATTGGCTGTTAAAAAAAAATGAGGTAATTCAGCCCTTTTTAAAGGTGAATTTCAAAACTTAATGGATTAACCACAATCTTCTGTAAGCAAAATCAGCATCATATGTTGTCGCCTGCTTCTCCAAATTAAACGCTCTTCCATTCCTAGGATCATTCCCAACCCCAGCTATATAAGCCCAATTGCACCAATTGCTGCTCACATCATAATCAATCAGCATTTCTTCAAAATATGCAGCACCTAGGCGCCAATCGATTTTTAAATCGTGACACAAATAACTCGCAACATTCTGCCTGCCCCTATTGCTCATAAATCCGGTGTGCTTTAACTCCAACATATTCGCATTTACAAAGTCATTTTGAGTCTTGCCATTCTTCCAATTTTCAAAATCAAGGTCTGAGTGCTTAAGCTTCCATTTTACCTTGTTTTGAATTCCATTCTTCATAAAGAAATCCTTTGGATGTTTTTCCATCACCAATCTAAAATAATCACGCCACATCAATTCAAAAACCAACCAATAGGTCGAATCATTTGCTCCAAACTGTTTCTCGTAACGTTTGATTTCATGGTAAATAGTTTTAGAAGACAAACAGCCTAAGGCCAGTGCTGCCGAAAACTTACTTGAATAATTTTCACCTATCATTCCATTTCGGGTTTCTTTGTACTTAGATATGGAGTGGGTTTCAAACAAATAGTCATTTAAGCGTTTCAATGCTTCCTTCTCCCCACCTTTGAAATCATATGCCGCACGAGGGTCTTTAACCAATTCACTTATTCCAAACTCTTCTTGTTTTGGCCATTTCACTTCTTCTATTTGAGGTGAATTTATTTTGTCCGGACAAGCAAACAATTCCCTCACCTTGCTGTGTTTTTCAACTTGCTTTCTGTATTCTGTAAACACATTTGGAAGTTTATTATTTACAAACCTCAAATCATCTTTGTGAAACAATAAACTGCTTTCTACACTCAAAAATTCACAATGAGGCAAACCCTTAATGATTGCTTTTTGTGTTTGAATTTCATCCCATGCAATTTCATGTTTGGTATAAATTCTTTCTGCTTCATACTTTAAAACTAAGTCTTTAAAAAGCTCTTCTGCTTTGCCATACAAAATCATTAACCCTGAACCTCTAGCGCGCAAACTTGCATCTAAATCTTTAAGCGACTCAAGTAGGTACTGAGCTCTGTATTTTCCAATCTTTCTTAAACCCGATGTATTTGTTTCGAAATGACTTGGATCTAAAATATACACAGGCAAAATTTCGTCATTTTCTTCTATGGCCTTACTCAGCGTTTCATTGTCGTGCAAACGCAAATCGGAGGTAAACCAAACTATCGCGCGTTTCATCACAGTTCGTTAATATGGTCTAAATAATATTCAGCTTGTGTCAACAAATCCTTTTGTACATCTGCTTGCATTTTATACCAAACATTGTACATCATTCCAATACGCGGATTCTTAGCCAACTTGTCTTCATTAACTTTATAAAAATTCCAATACAAGCTGTTGAATGGACATGCTTTATTTCCAGTTTTTATGTTTTTGTCGTAATAACAACCTGCACAATAACTGCTCATTTTATTGACATAAGCGGCACTGGAAACATAAGGCTTGGTGCCAACAATTCCGCCATCAGCAAACTGACTCATGCCACGGGTATTGGTTATTTCAACCCATTCAATAGCGTCAATGTAAATGCCCAAATACCAAGCATCAACAGCATCTGGATTTACCCCTGCCAACAAAGCAAAATTACCAGTTATCATTAACCTCTGTATGTGGTGGGCATAGGCGTAATCGAGCGACTGCTGAATGGCATTTTTCATACAATTCATTTTGGTTTTACCAGTCCAATACCACTCTGGTAATTCGCGCTCATGACCGAAATAATTCAAGCTTGCATACTCTGGCATTTTCATCCAATATATTCCCCGCATGTATTCACGCCATCCTATAATTTGTCGAACAAATCCTTCCAATTGATGGTACTCTATTTTACCCTCAGATTGAAAATATTTTTCTATCGCTTTATCGACCACTTCTTTGGGCGATATCATTTTTAAATTCATAGAAAACGACAAACGCGAATGGTAAATTGACCATTCATTAGGCGCCATCGCATCTTGAAAAGTTCCAAATAATTGCAAACAATTTTCAATAAAAAAATCGAGCAAGTGCAAAGACTCTTTTCGATTAATTGGCCATAAGAAATTTTTAGAATCAACGCGTCCAATACTCTTAATACCTGCTTCTAATAACTCTTTATTTAGTGCACTTAAATCGTGTTCAAACACCAATGGACTTATTGGTTTGTGCTGCTTTGGCAACTTCTGTCTATTGTCGGCATCAAAATTCCATTTTCCATTGTAAGGCTTGTCTCCATCGACCAAAAGTACCTTATGCTTTTTGCGCATGTAACGGTAAAATGTCTCCATTAAATAGTTCGACTTACCCTTAAACAAATCGCTTAATTCATTGCGGGTACTGTAAAAATGCTCGCTGTCAAAAACTTCATGTGGTATGCTTAATGAACTTACGAAATTCTTCAAGCTTTGATCTACCCGGTATTCATCAGGCAATTGGTATTCAAATTTTTCAATTTGATATTCATCGATTATTGATTTACAATTTTCATCAAATCCTTGTCGATTATTTGAATCATTAATTTTTATATAAAGTACATCATGTCCCTGCGCCTTCAAGTCCTCTGCAAACTGACGCATAGATGCAAAAAATCCAAGTACTTTTTGAATATGGTGTTGGGCATAATCTGTTTCTGACCGAATCTCCATCAAAACATAAGTGATAGATGCATCAACTGCAGAAAACCATGAATGTTCTGAATTAAGTTGGTCGCCCAAGACCAAGCGCAAAGTCTTTATTTTTCTATCTGTCATACTACTTATTACTTCTGCATTTATCACTGCAATACTTTACTTCATCCCAGTTCTTTTCCCATTTCTTTCTCCAAGTAAATGGACGTGCGCATACAATACAAATTTTCGATGGTAGATTTTCCTTTTTAATGCCCTTCATAAATACACATTTAAAATTTATTTCTCTTCCAATCGACGCTCACCTCAGAACCTTCAGCTAAAAAAACCGCAGAAGGTTTGGCATGATTCAAACACTCAAAAGACTTACCATAAAATGCAGAAAAATCACAATTGATTTCATACCCATTTATGCTGTTAATTTTCCATGATGGATGTTTTATTCTGTACTCGCTGCTTTTCTTTTCACTTAGTTTAGCATACCCAAAATAATGCTCAAAAATATATTCTTCAAAACTGCCTTTAAGCATCTCTGAATTTTCTGTTGAGGCATTCACTTTTAACTTGTTCCAAACACCCTTCACTTTCCATTCATAAACCAACTCTTTAAACGAAGGTTCAAGAAGAAAACTGTGCTTAGTTGGAACAACCGAGTAATGTTCCTTATAAAGTGTATTCGCAACAAGAGCAACAACTTTGGAAGGCACGGTTTCATTGATAAAAACAACACCCCTTTTCACCACGCTGCCTACTTTTCTTAAGACATAAAAACGCAAGTTTATTTCTTCAAAAGTGCCCATTACAGGAATAGGCACATTGAATATACGGGTGTCTTTAAATAAAAAACCAACCAAACTAACATAGGTTTTACCTTCATAAAAATCCAATTCCACGCCCTTTGGCAAATATGGCACGAGTATACTCGGATCAACTTCATAGTTGGCCATAATTAAGTTCTGCCAATTGGCTTTAAGAAATGTTTTCATTTTTGGTTTTTACCAGTTTTTTTGATTTGAATCCACTCGGATTGCTGACATGTTTTTTAAGTATACGTTCACCTTCTATTTTAACTTCTTTGTTTTTTCGAAACGACCAAACAATGTCACTTGCTTTCTTCCTTGTTTCATCAACATTAACAATGGGATACGGATAATGTTCACCAATGTGGCAATTGTACAAACTCTGTTCTATTAAAGTTAACTTATGTGGCTCATGAACCATATGGCTGGGAACATCCTTTAATTCAGGAACCCATTTTTTTATAAAAACAGCATCAGGATCGTGCTCTTCAGAATTTTTAATAGGATTGTAAATACGAATGGTATTAACGCCTGTCGTACCACTTTGCATTTGCAGTTGAGGATAATGTATACCTGGTTCATAATCTAAAAACAACCTTGCCAATACGTGCAATTCGCGCCAATCTTGCCACAAATTAAAAACAAAAAACGAGACCAACATGGCGCGCATTCTAAAGTTCACATACCCAGTTTCATGCAAACAACGCATGCAAGCATCTACTATTGGCACACCTGTTTGACCATTAGTCCATGCCTGAATATACACGTCATTTTTAGGTTTTTCAATTTGGTCAAAAGCCCTATTGATATTTTCAAATTCATAACGGCATTCGTCCTCGAACTTTTGTATAAAATGGCAATGCCAATGCAGGCGAGAAACAAAGTTAAGCAAAGCCCTTTTGTTGCTCGACGATTCAAGGTGTTGCATGCTGTATTGATAAACCATGCGCATGCTGATATTCCCATAACTTAAATACGGCGACAACCTGCTGCAGGAACGTCTACTTAATTCGGGTTTGCTTATATGTTTGCTGTAATTGAAATACCGTTCTTTAATAAAATTTTGCAGATATTTCCAAGCCCAAGTCTCGCCACCTTCTTGAAAATTTTTATTCCGTGTTCGAATTTCTTCATCCAATGGCAAGCCTTTATTTTGCGTATAAAAATCACAATCTAATTGTACCGTTTTCAGAGTTTCTAATTCCACTTTTTTAGGCGACTCTTTCATGTAAGCATCCCACAGCATGGGCCATTGTTTTCTCGATTTCAAACGCCTAACAACACCATTGGTTTGACATTCCTTCCAATCAATATTGTTTTGCTTAAACCAAACACCCATGGCCTTGTCGCGCTCATAACTCAGACCATTACCGGACTCTTGACTAGAAAAGACTTGTTTAATTTTATACTGCGTTTCTATAAGAGAAAAAACATTTATTACTTCAGAATGAAAAGTATAAATCTCTGCCTGATATGGTTCTAATCTTTTGTTCAGTTCAATAAGTGATTCATGAACAAATCGCCAATGCCTAACATCACTGTCATGATGCGCCATCATGCTGGGCTCAAAAACATATAGCAACAAAACAGGCAATCCACCCTCCTCCGCAAGCTTCAAGGGCTCGTGGTCGAGTAGACGCAAATCGCGTTTAAACCAAACGATATTGATTTCTTGCTTAGGCATTTTCTAACCCCTACAAGCATGTAAATGCAAGAGGTAGGATTAGAAACGAATGA
>JAOASJ010000047.1 GCA_030158725.1 Bacteroidia bacterium | reverse complement strand
CGCCTAATTATTCTTCGCTGGCCTAAACGGTCTCAAGAAACTCAATAACGGATAGATCTTTCTGGTTTGTATCCACACCTTGCCTTCACCACTGAAGCGGCAAACAAATCCCTCGCCACTAAAGAACAACGATTTGTAACCACCTACTTTTGATACGCGGTAATCGAGCCCTTCGGTAAACGCAACAATATGCCCTGTGTCTACAACATAAGCGTCTTTCACGTCTATGGCCATAATGCCTCCGTAGCTGTTAAACCATAAGTCGCCAGTTCCAGAAACCTTGATTAAAAACAAGTTCTCGCCAGAGAAAAAACCTTTGGTTAGGCCTTGCCATTTGGTCTCAATTTTTAGGGCTGGATCAGCAGCTACAAAAGCGCTGTTTTGTAAATATATGGTTTGATTGTCTAGGTACACATGGTCCATGTCGCCGGGAGCAGATGGCGCTATGGTCATTTCACCACTTCCATTTTGTGCAGTAAATTCGTTGATGAACAAAGATTCGCCGGTAATAAAACGGCCTAAGCCACCTTTGAATTTCGTTTTCATTTGAATATTGGTATCCATAGTAGCCATCGCTGAGGCTTCTACTTTAAGGGTTTCACCAGCAGGAATTCTAACGGTTAGAAAACTGTAATCTGGTTTATGATCGATGTTGTGTTTGAATTTTTCTTCCATAAGGGTGTTGATTAACGGGGTTTTAAACTAGGACCTAAAGACGAGCCAAAACTGTTAGGATTATGCGATTGGCACCACACTGTTCCTTTTCCTTTGAAGCGGCATACAAAGCCTTCTCCACCAAGGAATGACGAGAACCACGACTCGCCAACTTTGCTGATATTGAATTTTAAACTTGGTTCAAATGCCACAATATGTCCGGTGTCTACAATGTATTCGCCGTCGACTTCAATTGGGTATATCATACCATAGCTGTTAATAATTACTTTTCCAGTGCCATTTAAGTTTAGCCAAAACAAGCTCTCGCCAGAAAACAGCG
Organism: Bacteroidia bacterium; assembly: GCA_030158725.1. GTDB lineage: Bacteria > Bacteroidota > Bacteroidia > NS11-12g > UBA955 > JABMMZ01. The sequence goes on along the minus strand of JAOASJ010000047.1, from coordinate 2,219 downwards.
ATTTCATGCCCTGCCAGTTAAAATCTATTTCTATGCCTGGCTCTGAAGCAAGGTAAGAACCTGCTTGCACGATTAACGATTGGTTTTCCAAGGTTCTTGAAATCATGTCGCCTTGTAAGGTAGAAGCCAAATACACTTCACCACCATTGCCACTTGCTGTGTAATGGTTGATGAAGAAATTTTCTCCACTCAACATGCGTTTTAAACCTTTCATAATTCCACCGCCATTCTTTTTATAGGTGGTGGTTTGCATTTCGATATCATTGCTCATGGCAATCATAGCCCCGCCTTCAGCGGTTAATTGTTCGTTAGGACCCAACTGTACTTTTGCTACAGAACTACCTGGTCTCATTTGTATATCAATTTCCATGTGCTTTGAATTAAATGTTTCTGTTTACCCATTTTGCCAAGCCAGAAAAACTTCTGGTTTGAATAATTATTTTTCCTTGTCCTTTAATGCGCATCACAAAGCCTTCACCACTGGTGATACTTGAAATGATGTTGCCAGACAATTGTGTTTTGATGGTGAATCCTTTTGGATAAGCCACCAAGTGGTCGGTATCGACAATCAATTCGCCGTTCACCTCTTTTTCCATCAGTCCACCATAGGCACCGATTAAAAATTTGCCATTGCCCGACATAGACAATCTGAATAAGCCTTCGCCACCAATCCATGAATTGATGCCAGCCCATTCAAGACCCATTTTTACGCCAGGTTCGCAGCAAATAAATGAGCCACTTTGTAGGTAAAATTTCTCACCATCTTTAACTTCCATTAAACGCACATCACCCGGAAAGGATTGGGTAATGGTAAGTCTAAGTCTGTTGCTGGTGTTGTTGCTAAACTCGTTAATGAATAGCGATTCGCCACCTAAAAATTTGCGGATTAGACCTTTGAATAGTCCCCCGTTGAGACGGGGTTTCATGTCGATTTCGGAGTTCATGCTTGACATGGCATCCGATTCGGTGATAATTTTGTCGCCGGGCTCCAGATCCACATGCATGAATCCGAATGCTGGGGCGCCTTGAATTGTAAATTCCATATAGTAATACTGTTGTTATTTTTTAAAGTAAGCGCTCACATTGTTTTTGAATTCTGTAAAATTCAATGGGATGGCTTGGGTTTCTAAACCCTTTTTTTGTTTCTTTTTTAAACGGGCAATGCGTTCGCTGGTGGCAGGGTGGGTGCTTATAAAATCGGCCATACCTAAGTCGGGACCTTCTTTGCTCATGGTTTCGAAAAAGTTCACCATACCATTGGTGTTGATATGGGCTTTTTCCAACAACATAAATCCGTTGTCGTCGGCCTCACGTTCAAAGTCGCGGCTGTATTTTAATGAACCCAAAGTAGCACCTGCTGTTGCAATTTCGCCCGAGATGCCAGCAATATCGCCCAATAGAGCGCGGATAACCATAAATATACCCATATTGCCAATGATGCCACGCAAGTGGTGGCGACGGCTCACATGTGATATTTCGTGGGCCAAAACACCCGCAACTTCTTCGGCACTCTTGGCTTTTTCTATCAAACCAGAGTGTATCACCACAGCACCACCTGGCAAGGCAAAGGCATTCAAGCTTTCGTCTTTTATGATGGTAAAAGTAAATTTAAAAGCCGTGTCGTCAAGTGCTTTTATCAGCGGCTTGGTAATGGCATCCAATTGGGCCATAATGAGTGAATCTTTTAAAACTGTTTTGTCGGCTATAGCCGCTTTGCGCATGCTTTCTGAAATAGCGGTTTCTTGAGAAGGCGGCACCAAATTGGCGATGTGTTCAACAATGGCACCACGGAATACAAACAAACTGCCGATGCCTATAACAAACAGAGCAATGATAATGGCAATAATGCTGTAATTGCTGCGGCTTTTCATTTTCAATTTGCCCAAAACCTTTTTCAATTCTGGGTCAAAACGAATTTCATCGGCATTCAAAATACTGCGGTCGTCGGTATAAAAAGTAAGCCCTGGACATTGGGGATGGGTAAAGAAAACAAAACGGTTTCCAGCCCCACCAATGCGCATCTCAACACCATTAAGTGGCATTTTATGTACCTTGTTGTTGCGGTCGGTAAAACTTAAGCCACCAAAATTAGTCTCCAATATACCAGCACTGCGGCCGTTTTCAAATCCATCAGATAAAGCAATTGCGTTGTAATGCATGTTCGTGGATTCAAAAATAGGAATTTATTGCAGTTTAAAAAGTAGCTTAAGGTTAAATGT
>JAOASJ010000046.1 GCA_030158725.1 Bacteroidia bacterium | reverse complement strand
TTGGCTAGACAAGACAGTTGTAATTTAACTTTCAAATTAACATGGTCAGCCTCATTGGATACAGCTGTCCATTCATATTACATTTACCGTTCAAAGCATATTGATAGTTCATTTACACAAATTGGAACTACATCAAATTTATTTTGGAAGGACAATTCACCGTTAACAGGTGATAATGTTTACATGGTGAGGGGATTAAAACTTCAAGTCAGTGGGAGTGGGACTTACTATAATTTATCTCAAGGTATATTTGACACAATCTCAACAACAGAGCTAAGCTTACCATTGGCAAATGCAGGTAGAGACACTACTGTATGTAAAAACGAAATGGTTAAATTGGGTGTTAAACAAAGTTCAAATCGGACTAGCTATCTTTGGAATATTGTTGCTTACACAAGGGATACAGTTAGCATCAAGGTTAATTCAACTAATACTTGGATATTGCGAGCAACTGATACCCTTAGTACTTGTATTAAAAGAGACACCATTCAAATAACTGCATTAAATCTTCCAGTATCAGAATCAATTACAGCATCAAATCCCACTTGCATGGATACGGTAAACTGGTCAAGTACTCTTAATAATGGCATTTCATTCCGATACGTTTGGCATTTTAATGGCGGAATTCAATCGGATACATCAGGATTAGGTTTGAACTCACCTGGAAATATTTTATACTCAAGTTCTGGTTTGCTTTTGGGGACCTTAAAAGTGGTAAACCCTTTGAGTAACTGTCAAAATATTGACTCGCAATACGTTAACGTCAATTGTGTTGCATTGCCATTAAAGGAAGCAGAAATCAACTGCACAAATACGATAAAAGGAAAAGAAATAACATTTTTGGTGTATGACAATGAGCAATATTTATCATACACAATAGAAGGTTATAATGGTAAAGAATGGAAATTATTGGCAACAATTCCAGCTTCTACAAATAGAAACTATGAATATCTTATAGAGAATAATTTTACATACAGTGAAATTAAAATCAAGGGAAAAAATGGCGTCAATGAGATGGTTGATTTGGGAACTTGTGGAAATAGTGAAATTAAAGCAGAATGGGAAGTTTTCCCAAACCCAATATTTGATAAATTCACAATTAATTACAATGGCAACACCGGTCAAAGAAATACAGAATTAACGATTAGCAATAGCCAAGGTTCAATTATAATGAATAAAAAAGTGTCCATAATCAATGGACAAATCGATTTGTCTTTATTAGGTTACCCAGAAGGCATTTATACTTTAACGATAAGAACTGGTGACAAAGTTGAGGTTTTTAAACTTGTTAAACTTTAATATGTCATTAGAAATAAAAAGAAAACTCCTTGAACTTATTTTAAAGCAAATTGACGATAAAATAAACATCCTTCAGTCAGAATTCAATGTTTACAAAGACTCAGCAGCCAATGAAACCAAAAGCACCGCTGGAGACAAACATGATACATCTAAGTCGATGATGCAATTAGAACAAGAAAAAATGAGTTCTCAATTGGGTGACATATTAAGCCAAAAAAAGGTCTTGTTAAACATCTCTGTAAATTCTAAGCAAAAATCTATAGGACTTGGTTCATTGGTTTATACAAGCAATGGTATTTTTTTCCTTTCAATATTTACCAAACCAATTGCTTTAGATAATCAAAATTATTTTCCTGTTTCAATTCAATCGCCAATTGGTAAAGAATTATTAAAGTCTAAGAAAGGATCAACTATAACAATAAATGCCAAGCAATATACCGTTGTTGATATTGTCTAGTATTTGTATTTCTCATTAAACACCGATTTATACCAGCTTAACTATCAATTATTTGAAATATCAATTTGTCTTATAATTAATATTATGTTAACTAATATAGTTTAAAATAAAGCCAAGGATTACTTGGCTTTATTAATTTATTTATTTGAAGATTCTTGCTTCCTCTTCTCAGCTTTTAGCAATCCTTCATATTTAATTTTAAGATCCATATGTTCTTTGTCGCTAATCTTATTGCAAATCATGATCATATCTTTTAAAGCATCAATTAAATCTTGGTCCTTTAAAGCACCAGCTTCTCTTAATCTTTCAAACATTTGCAACGCTTGCTTGTAAAGAGAAATTGATAAAGTATTGTATTTCTCATATTCATTTGCTGCAACTCTTGCACGCATTCTATAAATGTAGTTAGCGGAATCAAAAAACAAAATAGCTTCGTTTTTAGAGGCATTTACAAATCCATTATCCAATTCTAGAGCTTTTCTATAATCTGTTAAACCTTGGGCAAAAGAATACTTAGATGGAGCAATTTTAGTCTTGTTCTTATAGGCTAAATCTTGATTTTTCACTTCATCAGACTTTAACTTATGGTAAGCAACACCTCTAGAAAAGTAGTAAACAGCGTTATCTGGATTTGATTCAATGGCTTCATTAAATTTAGTCAACAAAGCAACCATGTTTTCTCTCTCAATTTCAATGTTAATTTGCATATCAAGAAAATCGCTTGATTTTTGAGGAATTTTAGCCTTACCTTTTTCAAGATATTCCAAAGCTTTCTCATATTGCTTTTTTGCACTATAGATTTCAGCCATTCTAATAAAAACCACTGAATTCATGTAATTTGGAACAGCTATTAGCTTTTCAAGTGAAATGATTTCCTCATCTACTAATGTATCAACGTAGGCTGCTCTCCAAACTGCATATATGGCTTGCTCTCTAGTAACATTATTGGTTTTAGCTTTTTCCTCTTTATCGTAAACCAACAAGCTTTCTACATAACCCATTAATTTCTTAACTTCGTAGTATTTGCCTGGATCTCTGCTAACATAGACAGCTTTGTTCCAACAAGCAGAAATTGCATTAACTAAGTAAGCATCTGCAGCTACTTTGGCATCGATTTTCTCTTGTTCTTCTTCAGAGCAAGCATAGAATTTCAAAAATGCTTCAGCTGATAATTCGGCTGCATTGTGGTTTTCATCTAATTTGTAAATGCTTGAATCTGCAGAAAGTGCGATATCAGCATAAACCAAACCTTTCCAAGCCCATGCCGCACACATATCTTTAGTTTCAGGGTGCAACATTACTTTATCAATTTCATATTTTGCTAAAGCAACATCCTTATTTTGTTCATCCATCATATTATCACGGATTCCTTTAAGGAGTTTAATTTGAGCATTAATTTGAGTAGAAGCAGAAACCATACTCAAAAATAAAATTGGAATTAAAAACTGTTTTTTCATTAACATATATTGAGGTACTTTAAGTTCACTTATTCAATAGTTGTGCCATTGTCATCATCGCTATTGTTTATTTCGTCATCACCTGAAGGATTTGAATCATCACCTACAACATTGTTATCGATTCCATCAATGTTTTCAGCTAATTCTTCTTCCTCTTCTTCAACTGGGACAACAGCTACAGATGCAATTGCATCGTTATTTTTAATATTGATTAATTTAACACCTTGAGTGGCTCTACCCATAGTTCTCATGCTATCAACACGCATTCTAATTGTTAAGCCTGATTTATTAATAATCATTAATCCATCCTCATCGGTTACACTACTGATTGAAATCAAATCACCGGTTTTGTCAGTAATGTTCAAGGTTTTAACCCCTTTACCACCCCTGCCAGTTACACGGTATTCGTCCTCTCCTGTTTCTGGGTCAACTAAGAATGAACGTTTGCCATAACCTTTTTCAGAAACTACTAGAACTGTTGCTTCTTTTAGTTTTTCAACATCAATGGTCAACATGCCTATTACTTCATCTTGTTCAGATTCTAAGGTGATACCTTTCACACCACTAGCATTTCTGCCCATTGGACGAACTAGTTTTTCATTAAAACGAATTGCTTTACCTGATTTTTTTGCCATAATAACTTCGCAGTTTCCATTGGTTAATTTTGCAGACAATAATTCATCTCCTTCTCTAATAGTTATAGCATTAATACCATTTGATCTCGGTCTAGAATATGCTTCTAATGTAGTTTTTTTAATAATTCCTTTTTTGGTACAAAGAATAATATTATGTGTATCTAAATACTCTTGATCTTTTAAATTTTCAATATTTAAATACGCTTTAATTTTATCATCTGGCGGAATTGCGATCAAATTTTGAATTGCTCTACCCTTAGTGGTTTTACCTCCTTCTGGGAATTCATACACCTTCATCCAGAAACATCTACCTTGTTCTGTAAAGAACAACATATAGTTGTGGGTATTAGCGACGAATAAATGCTCTACAAAATCTTCATCTCTATGAGACACGCCTCTATTTCCACGGCCACCTCTGTTTTGCTCTTTGTATTCGCTTAGAATGGTACGTTTGATATAACCCATATGTGAAATTGTAATAACAACTTTTTCATTTGGAATTAAATCTTCAATATCAATTTCGCCAGCACTGTGTTCAATTAAGGTTTTTCTTTCATCACCATACTTGTCTTTCATCTCCTGCAATTCATCTTTAATAATGGTGTATCTTAATACCTCATCATTCAATACAGATTCTAAGTAGGCTATGAGTTTCATTAATTCGTCGTACTCTTCTTTTATCTTTTGACGTTCAAGTCCGGTTAAACGCTGCAAACGTAAATCTAAGATTGCTTTTGATTGAATTTCTGTTAAACCAAAATTACTCATCAAGCCTTCTTTTGCTTCATCTGGATTCTTAGAACTTCTGATTAAATTAATAACAGCATCTAAATTATCCAAGGCAATTAATAAACCTTCTAAAATATGAGCGCGTTTTTTAGCTTCAGCTAAATCGTATTTTGTTCTGCGGACAATGATTTCATGTCTGTGCTCTACAAAATGGTGAATCATATCTTTCAGATTCAACATTTCAGGTCTTCCATGCACCAATGCAATATTGTTTACAGAGAAAGATGATTGAAGAGAAGTATATTTATACAATTGGTTTAGAATCACATTTGCAATTGCATCTTTACGCAATTCAAATACCAAACGCATTCCTTGTCTTCCTGATTCATCTCTTACGGCAACGATACCATCAATAACTTTCTCTTGAACCAATTCTACTGCGCGGGTAATAATTTGACTTGGCATTACTTGGTAAGGAACCTCAGTAACAATAATCATTTCTTTACCATTGCTCATGGTTTCAATTTCAGTCTTACCACGCATTAAGATTCTACCTCTTCCTGTCTCAAATGCAGAACGGATTCCATCAGTACCATGTATGATGGCACCTGTTGGGAAATCTGGTCCTTTGATGTGTTGCATCAATTCAGAAATCGTGATATCTCTATTGTCAATATATGCAGCGATCGCATCTATTGATTCACTTAAATTGTGTGGTGCCATGTTAGTGGCCATACCAACTGCGATACCAGAAGCACCGTTAATTAATAAGTTAGGTATTTTAGACGGTAATACTGTAGGTTCTTTTAATGAATCGTCAAAGTTTGGTCTAAAATCAACTGTATCTTTTTCAATGTCATTCAACATCTCTTCAGCAATCTTTTTCAATCTTGCTTCAGTGTAACGCATTGCAGCTGGAGAGTCACCATCAATAGATCCAAAGTTACCTTGTCCGTCAACCATAGAGTAACGCAAGCTCCAATCTTGAGCCATACGCACCATAGTGTCATATACAGACGTATCACCATGTGGATGGTACTTACCTAAAACCTCCCCTACAATACGCGCTGATTTTTTATATGGACGATTAGGCGCTAAACCCAATTCTGTCATTCCAAATAAAACTCTTCGGTGTACGGGTTTTAAACCGTCTCTTACATCCGGCAGTGCTCTGCTCACAATAACCGACATCGAATAATCGATGTATGCGGTTTTCATTTCGTCCTCGATATTAATCGGTATAATTCGATCGAAATTGTTTTCGTCAGGGTTTTGATCCATAAATGTTTGATTTCTAAAAACAGTGCAAGATAACTTTTTTTTAGGGTAATTTTTAAATTACATTCCACAATATACCAACAAAAAAGCCTCAGAAATTCTGAGGCTTTTTTGAGTATAATTTTAATTAAAACTTACATTTTAATTACTTTCACTTTGCCTAAGCCAAGTGATTCAAGTTTCTCTTTAATCTTCACATCATCACCTACACAAAGAATGATTAAATTCTCTAATTGGATGTATTTTTTAGCAATTGCATTTACATCTTCTATAGTTAAGTTTTTGATGATTTCTGAACGTTTAGCATTAAAGTTACGGTCAAGGTCTAATTGGATGATTTGGGTTAAGAAACCAAGTTTAGCGAAAGCACTTTCATAATCTAATGCTTCTCCACCAAGTAATGATTTTTTAGTAAAATCTAATTCATCAGCAGTGATACCTGAAGTAATGTATTTTTTCAATTCAGAGAAAATTTCATTAATCGCACTGTCAGTTGCACTAGCATTGATACCAGCGCTGATAGTGAAAGTTCCAGGGTAACCGTAACCTGATGAACCGAAACCTGAACGGATACCATAAGTCCAACCTTTATCTTCTCTTAAGTTTAAGTTTAAACGAGAGTTAAATGCACCACCTAAAGCAAAGTTCATGATGTTGGCTTTGTAGAAGTCACCATCGATGTCATAAGGAATGGTTCTGTAACCAATCATGATTGTAGTTTGTGGAGCGTTGTCCTGGTTAACCATATAAACTTGAGTTTTAGTGCTAGCAGGGAAATTGGTGAAAGTAGGCATACTTAAATTTTTGTTTTGCCATTTTTTCAAGAATGCTAAGTTTTCTAGAACCACAGCCTCATCAAGGTCACCAACAAAAGAGATACTTGTCAAATTAGGAGAAAGGAAGTTTTCTTTAAAGTTTTTCAAATCTTCAATAGTGATTTTATTTGCTACTGAATATTCACTTAAAGAAGTAGTTCCAATTGGATTATCTACGCCAAATAATAAATGTCTGAAGTTCTTAGAACCGAAACTAGATGGTGTAAAGTTATCGTTGGCGATACCACCTAGAATAGCTTTTTTATTGGTTTTAAATTCTTTCTCAGCGTATGCAGGATTGAAGAACATATCTTCTAGCAAAGCCATAGTTTGTTTCATAGAATCTTTAAAACAAGAAACCATGCAAGTGAAACTTTGACCACCAGCACCAAATGAAATGTTACTACCCAATGCTTTTAGTTTATTTTCAACTTCTAAAGCTGTTTTGGTTGTAGTACCTTCATTCATAATACTTGCAAGCATTGCTGCAGTACCATTTTTGATTTTTCCAGTTTCAAATAAGTGAGCTCCTCTTATATTTATGCTTAAATAAACAATTGGAGATTCATTGTTTTTTGTACCAATGATTTTAATTCCATTGTCAAATGTAGCTTTGAAGAATTCAGGAACGATAGCTGGTTTAGCAGCAGAGATTGCAGGTTTTTTGCTTCTATCGAATCCAGCAACATCAACGTTTGGTTTGTATACTAGGTTTGAGTATGCAGATTTATCAGGCGTTTCGTTTTTGTAAGGATTTTCACTTACATAAGCATCAACTCTGAAATTAGGGTCAGCTTCAGCTCTAGCATCTGGAACAATGTGTAAGCAAGCATAGTTTTTACCTTTAATATAGGTATTGTATACTCTCATAATATCTTCTTTAGTTACATTTCTGTATCTATCTAAGTCTTTATCAAGAGTCATATTGCCATTGGTTAACATTTCATACTGTGTTAAAACAGATGCTTTAGAAGCAACCGTTTCAGTTACACCATAATAACCTGCTACCATTTCTTGTTTAATTCTATTCAATTCAGCATCAGTAAATCCATTGGTTTCGAATTCTAACAATGCTTTAGCAAGGTAGTCTCTCATGTCTTTTTCGTTAAGACCACCAAATTTCTCAGGATAAGTTACAAGGATAAAGCTGAATTCACCAGCAACTTCGAATGAACTATTAAAGCATGAAGCTTGTAAAGCCATATCGTTGTCAATAAAGTTCTTGTATAAAACAGAGTTTTTACCGTTTCCTAATAATTGAGCCAACATATCCAAAGCAGGTTCATCTTTGTGGAAAGTTGGAACACTTGGATAATTAATAGTTGCTAAAGGTGCAAATACTTTACTTGTAATAGATTTGATTTTTTGTTCTTCTAATACAATTGGAGTTTTCATTAATGGAGAAACTTCTGGTCCTCTGTTGATAGCACCAAAATATTTTTCAACCAAAGCCAAAGCTTCTTTTGTGTTTACATCTCCTGAGATTACTAAAATCGCATTGTTAGGACCATACCATTTTAGGAAGAAGTTTTTCAAGTCGGTAGAGTCAGCGTCATTTAAGTCGTCAACATAACCAATTGTTTGCCAGCTGTATGGGTGTCCATAAGGATAAAGCATTTGGTCTTTAACTTCTGGCATCATACCATAACCATCTGCATATCTTTGGTCTTTTTCGTTTTTAACTGTTTTTCTTTGATTCTCAAACTTTTTATTGGTAAAAGCTGGTAACAAGAATCCCATTCTATCTGCTTCTAACCATAAAGCGGTTTCAAGCATATTGCTAGGAACTGTTTCGAAATAATTGGTTCTATCTCTGTTTGTAGTACCGTTCATTTCACCACCTGAACCTTGCACTATTTTAAAATGCTCTTCATCAGCTACGTTTTGTGAACCTTGGAACATCATGTGCTCGAAGAAGTGCGCAAAACCGGTTCTTTTCATTGTTTCACGGTTTGAACCTACGTGGTAAGTTACTTCAACATGCACAATTGGGTCACTGTGATCCTCATTGATAATTACAGTTAAACCATTCGGCAAACGGTACTTTTCATAAGGAATCATTAATTTGCCTGGTTGGGCATCCACTTTTTTAATTAAAGTGGCAGTTTGTGCACTTAGATCCCGCGATAATAATAGGGCTAGAGCAATCGAAAAATAATACAATTTTTTCATTTTATAAAGTTTGGAATAATTATTGTACAAAAATAGTGGACAGGGGCAACCTTATCCACAGAAATGTCGTCAAAAGTAGAGATTTACTTGATAAAAGAAAAAAATATATTTGCACAAATACATGCGCTTTTTGCCATCAATTTCCCTCCTATTCCTAACTTTTTTATTAATTTTAAGCACAGATAGAACAGAAGCTCAAAACCAAAATAACAATTACGGAAAAGAGTTTCGTTTTACTTTCTTAGAAAATTATGGAAGTTTAGACAAGGTATCCTTTGTAGTTTCTTTAACGAAGCTTCCAGATACTGTTCGCATTTATGTGGGCAATTCATCATTTGGAATCGGTGTTTATAAAAACTATGATACCATAATTAGTTACACCAAGTTTAGCACCCCTAATGCTTTTGTATTTGGACCTAATAAAGGTATTTTAATAAATACTACCTCCAATTCTCCTTTTGCGCTATATGCAATGAATAATGTTCAGAACAGTAGCGACATTTCAACCATTACTCCTTCTGAGAAAATTCCAGGCAACCCAGATTACTATATAAATACGTATAGAGGAGATGAATCATTGGGTAAAGAAAATAATAGTTTGTTTTCCGTAGTGGCAATTGATGACAGTTGTTACATCAATGTGATGCCAACAGCAGATTCTAAATACAATTTGGTTAAAAATACCCCTTTTGGTATTTGGTTAAGAAAAGGCCAAGTGTATTATGAGCAGGCATTGGATAGTCAGTCTTTTGCAGGAACCCATGTATGGAACAGCAATGGTTGTAAAAGATTTGCAGTTTTTGAGGGGGCAAAATGTTCTTATGTTGATTATTCTACACCCAATTGTAGAGGTTGCGACCACTTATACAACCAAACAAGACCAGTTCAATATTTAGGAAAATCATTTACCACCCTACCCTATGAAACTATTGATGGCGGATATTATTATCAAATAGTAGCAACAGAAAACAACACCATTATAAAAATCGATGGTGTTTACCGCACTACACTTAATAAAGGTGGTGTTTATCAATACAATCAAAAATCTAATGTTGCGGTATGTATAGAGTCTGATAAATTGGTTTCCGTCGTTGAATTAATGAAAAGTGGAGAATGCAATGGTCAAATAGATAAATTAGGAAACCCTAGTTTGATGAATGTTGTTCCCAATAATCAATTAACCAACAATACAGGCTTCAGCTTTCCTGTAACTTCTAAAATTTCTCAAAACCCAAGTTTCCCAGCAGACTTTTATGTAGGTATTTCAGCGCCAATTGGCAGTTTACATAAATTAAGAATCAATGGCAATCCGATTGATACCACTAAGTTTGTGAATTCTTGCAAAAACACAGTTGGAAGCATTAAACTAAATCCAACACTTAAATATAAAATAAGTTCTGAATTAGGGTTCATTGCTTATATGTATGCATTTGGAATTGATGAGAGTTATGCAAGCGAGGTTGGTTCAAGTTTTGAAAGCAACAATACTCAAATAACATTGGCTGCCAATCAATACACAACATGCGATTCATTTAATATTTTTAAATTTAAAGCAAAGTCTGATTCATTTGCCTTATTCAAATGGAGTTTTGGTGATGGCACTTTTCAAACAGGCGACAGTGTAAATAAATCTTATCCTAAAACTGGAATTTATCAAGTAAAGCTTAATGCAACATATCCAAACAGTATAGGCTGCACAGGCGATACATTTGTTAAAACAGTTACAGTTCATAAGCGTCCATACTTTACATTGGGTAAAGATTCTATTTTGTGTTTTGGTGACTTTTTTCAAGTAGCACCAGTTGTTGAGCCGAAAACAAAGTTTTTATGGAGTAATGGCAGCACTTTAAATATGGTTGTTGTTAATAACGCTCAAAAAGTATGGTTGAAACTTACCGACACCAACCAATGCTCTTATACGGATACAATGGATCTTCGCTTTATAAATTGTGACACAAATTCCATAATTATACCAAATGTATTTACTCCTAGCAATATAAATTCAGTTTCAAATGACAATATCAATGATTTATTTGAAACTAAGTTCACAGGATTTGATGCCTTAAAAGGAAAAATTTATAACCGTTGGGGCATTTTAGTTTATTCATTTAATTATCCTACCGATTCTTATTGGAATGGTGGTTTGAATAACGACACCTCAAATCCTTGTCCTTCAGGCACATATTATTATCTCTTTGAGTTTACAAATTCAAAAACCAATTTAGTTAGATCGTATAATGGTGTGGTAGAATTGATTCGATAATTCTGTCTAAAACTTGTTTATTTTACATAGCACAATATTGTATAATTTTGAATACACTATTGAATATGCCTAAAATACTAGTTATTGACGACGAAAAACCAATCAGAGATGCCCTTCATAACATTTTAACCGCAGAGCAATATCAGGTAGATATTGTAGAAAACGGTAAAAAAGGCTTAGAAATGTTAAACGAAAATGACTACGATGTTGTTTTGTGTGACATTAAAATGCCAGGAATGGATGGCTTGGAAGTAATGACCAAAGCATCAGAAGTTGCTCCAGAGGTTCCTTTTATTTTGATCTCAGGTCATGGTACCATTGAAATTGCCGTTGAGGCCGTTCGCAAAGGCGCTTATGATTTCATTTCTAAACCACCAGATTTAAATAGATTATTAATCACCATTCGCAATGCGGTTGAAAAAAACAACTTAGTTATAGAAACTAAAGTTTTGAGACGTAAAGTTTCCAAAACAAGAGATATTATTGGTGAAACGCCTTCTATTCAAAAGATAAAAGATACCATTGAAAAAGTAGCGCCAACAGACGCACGCGTATTGATTACAGGTGAAAACGGAACTGGTAAAGAGCTTGTTGCCCGTTGGATTCATGAGAAAAGCAACCGTGCCAATATGCCATTAATTGAGGTTAATTGTGCGGCTATACCAAGTGAATTGATTGAAAGCGAATTATTCGGTCACGAAAAAGGTGCATTTACAACAGCAATAAAACAACGCATAGGTAAATTTGAACAAGCCAATGGCGGTACATTGTTTCTTGATGAAATTGGAGATATGAGTTTATCAGCCCAAGCAAAAGTGTTGAGAGTAATTCAAGAAGGTGTCCTGCAAAGGGTTGGCGGCGATAAAGCAATTCATGTAGATGTTCGTGTCTTGGCTGCTACAAATAAGAATTTAATTGAAGAGATTGAAAAGAATCAATTCAGGATGGATTTGTACCACCGCTTAAGTGTTATAATGATTCACGTTCCGACTTTAAATGAACGTGTAGCAGATATTCCAGTGATTGCTGAAAAATTCTTAAAAGAAATATGTGAAGACAATGGCGTTAAGAAATCATTCGCCCACGGCGCATTAGATGAGTTGAAAAATGTTGATTGGACAGGTAATATTAGAGAATTAAGAAACGTTATAGAACGTTTGGTTATATTGTCTGATGCAAAGATTACTGTTGAAGATGTAATTGCATACAGCAATCCTTCAACTCCAGTATCTAAAACTCAAAATGTGATGATTGACAAGTTTGATAAGTTCCAAGACTTTAAGGATTATGCTGAAACTATTTTCTTAGAGGCTAAACTTAAAAAGAACAATTGGAATGTTGCCAAAACAGCCGTTGAAATAGATATTCAAAGAAGTCACCTATACAATAAAATAGATAAATACAGTCTTAAACGTAATTAATCGATGATTGGAGGTGAGATTAATGAGGCTGTCAAATTATTAAATGAAGGTCAAGTTGTTGGTATACCAACAGAGACTGTTTATGGATTAGCGGCTAATGGATTGAATGAAAAGTCTGTAGTTTCTATATTCAAAATTAAGAACAGACCTTTTTTTGATCCTTTGATATTGCATTTTTCAGATCTTGAATCCATTTCAAGTTATGTTGAAGGACTGAATCCGAATGCTTTAAAATTAGCTAAAGCTTTTTGGCCAGGACCATTGACTTTGCTTTTAAAGAAAAGCAGTAAGGTTCCAGATATCGTAACTTCTGGAAGTGAATTAGTAGCAGTTAGGGTGCCCAATCACCCACTTACCTTGTCTTTGTTAAAGCAATTGGATTATCCTTTGGCAGCACCGAGTGCAAATCCTTTTGGGTATATCAGTCCAACCAAGGCTGAGCATGTAGAAAAGCAATTGGGTAATTTAGTCCCTTATATTTTGGATGGAGGAGATTGTCAAGTAGGATTAGAAAGTACTATAGTCGATTGCAGTGAGGAAAAATTAAAGATCAAAAGGTTGGGTGGTTTATCGGTACAAGAAATCGAAAATTGTATTGGAGAAACGATTGAAATTGAAATTTCAGGAGGCAGCAATCCAAGTGCCCCTGGACAATTAGACAAACATTACGCACCTAAAACACCGTTTTTAATAGTAGAGGATTTGGAATCTCAAATTATTAGATTCAAAGACAAGAAATTGGCATTTTTAGGATTTGGTGAAATTCAAGTACCTGAAAATCTTTATATATTAAATTTAAGTCCGAATTCAGACATGTCGGAGGCAGCACAAAATTTATTTCATTATATGCGTTTATTGGACCAAATAGGTGTCGATTGTATACTGGCCATGAATGTCCCAAACATCGACCTAGGAAGGGCTATAAATGACAGAATGAAAAGGGCTGCGGCAGATTTTATTCATTATAATTAAGGCACTTGGAATTGTTTCTTTTCTAATTGTATTTTAGTCCAAATCAAAGGATTAAAATAAAAGTATTAACACATAAATTATAGAATATAATTAGTTACCTTTGCACCTTTAATTTTTAAAACACTAAATTAATACACAAAAAATGACTCAAGCAAAAGCCAGTACAAACGATACACAATTTGATGTGTTCGCTAAAGTTGCCCGTTATGACCACGAACAAGTTTTAATTTGTCAAGATAACCACACAGGTTTAAAAGCAATCATTGCTATCCACAATACGGTTTTAGGACCAGGATTAGGTGGAACTAGAATGTGGAAATATGCAAGTGAAGCAGAAGCGATTAATGATGCCTTAAGACTTTCAAGAGGTATGACCTACAAAGCTGCTATTAGCGGTTTGAATTTGGGTGGAGCAAAAGCAGTTATCATTGGAGATCCAAGTAAAGACAAATCTGAGCATTTAATGCGTAAATTTGGAAGATTTGTTGAAAATTTAGGTGGTAAATATGTTACTGCTGAAGATGTTGGAACAACAACAAAAGATATGGAGTATGTGAAAATGGAAACCAACCACGTAGTTGGATTACCAGAAATCATGGGCGGTGGAGGTGATCCTAGTCCGGTTACTGCATATGGCGTATACATGGGTATCAAAGCAAGTGCTAAGAAAGCATACGGCAGTGATAACTTAGGTGGCAAAAAAGTTGCAGTACAAGGTACAGGTAAAGTTGGTTTACACCTTATCGAATTGTTGCACAAAGAAGGTGCACACATTATTGCAAGTGATATTTATGAATCAGGTTTAAAAGTTGCTTCAGATAAATTCGGTGCTACTATTGTTGCTCCTACAGAAATATTCTCTCAGGATGTAGACATTTTTGCTCCATGTGCTTTAGGTGCAATTTTGAATGAAACTAACATCAATAGTTTGAAATGTCAAATCGTTGCAGGTGCTGCAAACAACCAATTAGAAGATGAAACAATTCACGGAGATATGATTAAGAATAAAGGTATTTTTTATGCACCAGATTTCTTAATTAATGCAGGTGGATTAATCAATGTGTACAGTGAATGGAATGGTTATGTAAGAGAAATTGCTTTTGCACAAACTGAAAACATTTACAACACAGTTTTAAATATTTACAGCAAATCTGAAGAAGACAATATCAACACTCAATTAGCTGCTATTAAATTGGCAGAGAAAAGAGTGCATGACACGATGATTATGCAATCAAAAATCTAATTAAGATTTTACATTATAAAGAAAATCCCGAAAAGAAATTTTCGGGATTTTTTATTTAAGAATCTTTTTAAAGTAAATATTTATATATTACTATCGTATTTATCCAATAGTTTAATTAGAACTTCAAAATCTTTAGGATAAGGAGCCGTAATTTTTATTTTCCCTTTACTTGGGCTTTCGAATTCAATACTGTAGGCATGTAAAGCCACACGGTTTATTAAAGGCTTTTCTTCTTCCCCAGAGATTTTAACATTCTTCTTGATTTGCGTTAAGTAAGCTGGTTTACCACCATACAGAGTATCACTTAACAAAGGAAGGTTTTGAGATGCAGCATGCACTCTGATTTGATGCAGTCGGCCAGTATGGGGACTACAAGAAAGTAGAGAGAAGTGTTTGTATTGTTTTAGAGTATTAAAAACGGTTAACGAAGGCTTACCTTCTTTTCTTGAAATTAACACTCTCCTTTTGCTATCGGTATACAAAGGAAGTTCAACGCTTAGTTCGTTTATATTTACAGAGGCGTTTACGACAGCATGGTAAATCTTATGGATACTTCTTTTTTCGAATTGTAAGGCAATAAACTTGTATGCTTCTGTATTTTTTGAAATAAGCATAACCCCAGAAGTTTCGCGGTCAAGTCGATGGCAAAGACTGTAGTTCTCATCGATATCCTTGCACATCTGAACAACAGAGAGAAATTGGCTATCAAAACGCTCGTGTAAAGAAGAAAGATTTGCAGGTTTATTAATTGCAATAATATCTTCGTCTTCGTATACGATTAGGTCTTTAAAGCGTAAGGCAGCCATTTTTAGTTATTTAAAGTACTTAATTTTAGTTGTGTTAGAACTTTTTTGGTTTGAAGAGGAAAATCACCTTGCATCATCCAATCGTAGTAGCCGTAATCGGATTTAAAAACATCTTGTACCCTTTTGCCTTTGTGCTTACCGAAATTAAATACCGGTTCTTGTTTTTCATTGTATATCAACCTTCCAGCTAAGTCTACCAAGTTACTTTGGCCGCTAAATTTGTGTAAGAATTCTATATTTGGTTCTAAATTGGTATACTTTTCTAATTGAGATTGGATGATTTCCCAAGTTGCTTCAGTGTCTGCTTTTGCACTGTGGGCATTGTTTAATTCCTTTTGGCAATAGAATTTATAAGCTGCGCTAAGATTTCTTGGTTCCATTGTATGGAAGATCTTTTGAGCATCAATAAATTTTCTTTTTGAAGTATCAAATTCAACACCTGCGCGGTAAAATTCTTCTACCAGCATAGGGAAATCGAATTTATTGCTATTAAAACCAGCAAAATCGCAATTCTCCAAAAAAGAATTTAGTTCATGCGCTTTATCTTTGAAAGAAGGTTCATTAGCGACATCGGCATCAGAAATTCCATGGATTAAAGTAATTTCAGGGGGAATAGGAATTCCTGGATTAAATCTAAGATTCAATTCTTGCCTAGCTCCATCTACTTGAACGCGAATCATACACAATTCTACGATACGGTCTTTAGACGTGTTTATGCCAGTTGTTTCGAGGTCAAAAATGACAAGAGGTTTGGTTAAAATGAGTTTCATTGTAAATTTATAATAAATCTGGTCTACGTTCTTTAGTTCTTAATTCGGCTTGTTCCATGCGCCATTCATCAATCATTTTAAAGTTTCCAGAAAGTAAAACATCAGGAACATTAAGTCCTTTAAATTCGGCTGGTCTTGTGTATACAGGCGGGGCTAATAAGCCATCTTGAAAACTATCGGTAAGCGCAGATTCTTCATTTCCTAGCACACCTGGTAGCAATCTCACAATACTATCGCTAATAATTGCAGCAGCTAGTTCACCTCCGGTTAAAACAAAGTCACCGATAGAAATTTCTTTGGTTACATATAACTCGCGAATGCGTTCATCTATGCCTTTATAGTGGCCACATAGAATAATTAAATTTTCCTTTAAAGAGTATGCATTTGCGAGAGGTTGTTTCCATACTTCACCATCAGGGCAAGTATAGATTATATCGTCATATTTTCTTAGTTTACAAAGGTCTTCAATAGCGTTGGCAATTGGCTCGCACATTAGTACCATACCTGCGCCGCCGCCAAATTGGTAGTCGTCTACTTGACCATAACGGTTGAGGGCATAATCTCTCAAATTAATAAGATTTATTTCTGCTAGACCTTTGTCTTTAGCTCTTTTTACAATAGAATGGTTGATGGCACCTTCTATTAATGCTGGTTGAACCGTTATAATATCTATCCGCATAACTACAAATCTAGTATTCCATCGGGAAAGCTAGCAAATATCTTTTGTTCAGAGTGGTTTATTTCAGTAACAAAATCTTCATGCAAAGGGATTAAACAATCTTTAAAACCATTTCTAAATTCAATTAAAATGTTACCAGGGTATTCTATGACATCGGTGATTGGATAGGTTTGACCTGTCTCGTTATCGATTAGGGTGTAGCCTACAATGCTTTCGATTTCTTCAGGTTTAGATATTAAATCAAGAATTGGAAGAGAAACAATTTCATTGATTTGATCGATGGTGTCGAAATCTTTCAATTTCATTATCGATGATTCCTTATTAAAGGATTGGATTGCAAAAGGAACATATTTTTGATTGATTTCTAAAAAGAGAAAATCTTTAGGCACGAAATCATCTTCCAAATGAACCCTAATTTGGCCATTGAAACCATGTGATTTCAAAACAAAACCCACCTTTTTGGTGGGTTTTGAATGAATATTGTTGACTTTGCTTGTCATACAAAAGCGTATTAAGCTTCAGTATTTTCAGCAGCAGCTTCTGGAGCATCTGTGCTAGTTGCATCAGTTGCTTCAACTACTGGAGTTTCAACTGAATCTTCAGCTACTGGAGCTTCTTCAGCAGGAACTTCTTCTACAACTGCATTTTTTGCAGCAATAGCAGCAGCTCTAGCATCTTTAACTTTAGCTTCAGCTTTCAATCTTTCAGAAGCAGTTTGAGCTTTAGCATTAGCTAGGCTGTCGCGCTTGCTTTGTACTTTAGCATCTTTTTCTTCTGTCCATTTAGCAAATTTTGCATCTGCTTCTTCTGCTGTAAAGGCGCCTTTGTTAACACCTCCATGTAAGTGGTGCAACATCATTGCACCTTTGTAAGATAGAATGGCACGAACGGTGTCCGTAGGGACAGCGCCTGTGTCTAACCATTTCACTGCTTTTTTCAGATCTAAGTTGATTGTTGCTGG
The DNA here is from genome assembly GCA_030158725.1 of Bacteroidia bacterium. Taxonomy (GTDB): domain Bacteria; phylum Bacteroidota; class Bacteroidia; order NS11-12g; family UBA955; genus JABMMZ01. Next base: position 54,268 of record JAOASJ010000046.1, on the reverse strand, counting down.
GTTGGAATTAGGGTTGTAATCACCAATCCTTTCAATAAATCTACCATCTCTCGGAGCACGTGAATCTGCCGCCACAATGTAGTAGTAGGCTTGTTTTTTGCGTCCATGACGCTGTAATCTTAATTTAGTTGCCATAAAATTATATAAAAACGCAAGTTCTCCTGTTCTTGCGGGGTGCAAAGGTAGCAATAAAAATTAGAAAATCAAAGGAATATAAAAGAAGTTTATACATTGCCCATATCCCCTATTCTGCTTTTAAAATTAGCTTAATTGTATAAATAGGATTATTCAGGATTAAAATAAATTCATTTTTTTTCATTTTAAATAATGGATAAGACAGCAAAAAATCCATTATTCAATGTGTAATAAATTCTTGGCAAGGGTTCAAATTTAAACCTTTTATTAAATTATCAACATGTGTTTTTTGGCTTGAAAAATAAATTACTTTTGCGACTGATAATTTCAAAAAACAAATTGGAAAATTTCATTGTTTCTGCACGTAAATACAGACCTTCCGTTTTTGACGAAGTGGTTGGTCAGTCGCACATTACAGAAACTTTGTTAAATGAAATTAACAACAACCATCTAGCACAATCTTTTTTGTTTACCGGTCCTAGAGGTGTAGGTAAAACAACATGTGCAAGAATCTTAGCTAAAGTTATCAATCAAAAAGAGAATGACAATCCAGACCAGGATTACGCATTCAATATTTTTGAGATGGACGCGGCGAGTAACAACTCTGTTGATGATATTCGTAACTTAAACGAACAAGTTAGAATACCGCCACAAGTTGGAAATTACAAGGTTTATATTATTGACGAGGTTCACATGCTTTCTCAAGCGGCGTTTAATGCGTTTCTAAAGACTTTAGAAGAACCTCCTAAATATGCGATATTTATTTTAGCAACTACAGAGAAGCATAAAATATTACCGACTATTCTATCTAGATGTCAAATTTTCAATTTCAAACGTATCCAAATTAAGGATATGGTTGAGCATTTGAAGAAAATTGCCATCAAGGAAAATGTAAAGGTTGATAATGAGGCATTGCATTTAATAGCTGAAAAAGCAGATGGAGGTTTAAGAGATTGTTTATCTCTATTTGACCAAATGGTGAGTTATTGCAATGGTGAGATAACTTATGATAAAGCAGTTGAAAATTTAAACATCCTTGATAGAGATTATTATTTCAAAATAACTACTTCTATTTTAGAACAGAGTATTGCTGAAGTATTAAACTATTACGATGAAATTTTAAATAAAGGTTTTGAGGGACAATTGTTTTTAAATGGCTTAAGCGAGCATTTTAGAAACTTAATGGTTTGTAAAGACAAAGCAACTACCCATCTATTGGATGTTGGCGAATCTCACAAATCAAAATATGAAGCTCAAAGTAAATTAACAGATTTAAGTTTTTTATTAAACGGTTTGAATATCAACAATCAATTTGATGTTGAATATAAAAACAGTAAAAACCCGAGGTTGCATATAGAATTGGCGTTGATGAAACTTTGTCACATTAGAAGTCAAATTAACAATGCCATCACCCTTGAGGAAATAAAAAAAAAAGTGATGAGTACTTAAGCAATAAGGAAAGTACCAAACACAAAAAGGAATTGGTTTTACCAGTTCACGCCATCAAACCACCCGAATTAGCTGAAAAAACCTTAAGTTTTCCAAAGATCCCTAAAAAAGGTGTCGGAATACCAATTCAAATAAGCAGTGCAGAAATCCTGGAAAAGGAAGAAGACATTCCTATTAAAGAAATAGAAGCAAAAATTGAAGAAGTAATTGAAACAATTACTGATGAAGTCATTATTGCTCCTGAATTAAACCAAGAAAATGTTGTTAAAGCATTTGCTTTATTTGCAGTAAAGCAAAAAGTCTCTATAGTTTCCTTAATTAAGCTCTTAATTCCTGAAATCAAAGGCAAGCAAGTTGTAGTAACTATGACGGTTCAACAGGAAGAGTTTATCGGCGAAGTAAAGATAGATTGGCAAGCATTTTTGAAAAAGTACTTTAATGATGCTGAAATAACCTTACAATTTGCCATTGATGAAACAGCAAATACAACAAGAAAGGCATATACAGCTTCTGAACAATACGAGGAGACTTTGAACGAAAGTGAAATTTTCAGAGCAATGGTCAATAAGTTTAAATTGAAATTGAAGCAATAGAAAATGTATATCAAAAGCCTAAAAGTTTTATTTCTCTACGCGTTAATCAATCTTTTAGTCCATGTTTTTTATATAAACTTACCACCTTGTGGAAGCCATGTTTGGCGCCAATGTAATACCTTGGGCATGAGCCGAAATTTTGCAAGTGAAAGCATGGATATTTTCCATCCGAGAATAGACCGTCGAAACAACAGCAATGGAATTACGGGATCTCATTTCCCTGCTTATGAGTGGACATTGGCATTGATTTCAAAAGTTTTTGGATTTAGCGATTTATTGGCTAGAGTATTTAGTCTGCTTGTATTCACCATTGGGATGTTCGCATTTTATTTATTTTTAAGGCAGATAGAATTTGACTTTAAATATGCCCTAATAGGGCCATTAATATTGCTCTCAATTCCTCAGATGTATTACGACAGCATGAATGCGATGCCAGATGTTATGTCTTTAACATTGTCTTTGCTTTCGCTGTATTGTTTGACTGCATATTTCAAGAAAGACACCATTTTGTTTTTTGTTTTTGGAATCATTTTTTCAATGATCGCAGGCTTGATAAAGTTTCAATTTCTTATTATCCCATTGTCTTCAATTGTATATTTAAGATTAAATAAAAAGACTTTAACCTTGACATTATTAGGCGGTTTATTTGTTAGCTTTGTTGTAGTCATTTGGTATTTCTATGCAACAGAATTGACCAAGTTAAACAACCTAAGAGAATTTGGTTTGTGGATTAAACCGATCTCATTGGCGGCTATATTAGAAACTATTAAAAGCAATTTAATTTCAGATGCACCTGAACTATTAATGGGTTGGCCATTGTTTGTTTTGTTCATTGTGTTGTTAAAACAAGTCGGCATAAAGGGTGAAATAAAGCATCAAATTATTATTGGATACATTGGATTTCTGCTTTTTTATATTATTGCGATAGAGCGTATGCAACATCACAGTTATTATTTTATTGTTTTATTGCCATTTTTAGTCTTGAGTATTCTAAATTCATTTAAGTCAACTAAGTTTTCATTTAATATATTAATACTAATATGCAGTCTGAATTTTATTTGGTCATTTGCACGAATCATACCCTCTAGATGGGCAGATGGAGGAAAAGGTATTCCTGAGGAATTCAAGAACAGTGAGCAAAGAAATTTATTGACAAAAGGAATGAAGTCGAGTAAAATTAGTTTGGTCGGCCCCGATGTTTCTGGATGTATATTTTTTTACTTTACTAATTCAAAAGGATATTCATTTGATAATTTCGATGAACTATTTGAAGAGAGAACGCAAGGTAGTGAATATGATTTAATTTTAAAGTCTGCTTGCGACAAAGTCTTAATCTATAAATCAGATTCATTGGATAGAAAAATGGAATTGATTAAGAATAAAAAACTGCTTAATCGGGTTGGTAATTTTGAAATCTGGGCTCTTTACAGAAATCAAATAACTGAATAATTGAATGGTCATTCTACCATTACTCTTGCATTCTTAGTGCATATGTTTGCAATATAAATATCAAAATTGTCGTTAAATTCGCCAACCAATAACTTAATATACAGTGTCAATACGTGTAGAAAATTTAACAAAGACTTACAAAAGCCAAAATGCAATTGATCATATAAATTTTGAAATCAAGAGTGGCGAAATTGTAGGCTTTTTAGGGCCCAATGGTGCAGGAAAAACAACCACCATGAAAATATTAACATGCTACATCCCTCCTACTTCTGGCGCGGCTTGGGTTAACGGTTTGAATGTAGAAACAGATTCTATAGAGGTTAGAAAACAGATTGGTTATCTTCCGGAACATAATCCATTGTATATGGATATGTATGTAAAAGAATATTTAATGTTTGCAGCTTCGGTTTATCAATTATCCAATAAAACCCAAAGGGTAAAAGAGATGATTGAATTAACAGGATTACAGGTAGAGCAGAACAAAAAAATTGGACAACTTTCTAAAGGATATAGACAGAGAGTTGGCTTGGCGCAAGCAATCATCCACAATCCAAAGGTATTGATTTTGGACGAGCCAACAAGCGGATTAGATCCAAATCAAATTGTTGAAATAAGGAATTTAATCATCAATATTGGCAAAGAAAAGACAGTTTTACTTTCTACCCATATTATGCAAGAAGTTGAGGCAATGTGCAACCGCGTGATGATTGTTAACAAGGGTAAAATTGTAGCGAATGGAAAAACAGAAGAATTAAAACACGCGTTTAGTCCAGATAATATCGTTCAAGTTACCTTTAATCAGTCATTAAATTCAGATCAATTAAAAGCCTTAAACAGTATTTCTGAAGCTAATTTACTAAGTGACTACACTTATATAGTAAAGTCAAAAAAGAATGAAGAGATAATAAAATCTGAGATTTTCAATTTTGCCGTTCAGCAACAATTGATTTTAACAGAAATGAAATTGATAGAAAGTAGTTTGGAGGATGTATTTAAAAATGTAACTAAGTAAGATGTTTAGTATTTTAGCCAAAGAGATTCGGAGCTTTTTAAGCTCATTAATAGCGATCATAGTGATCATAGTTTTTTTAGTTGCGAATGGATTATTCATATGGATATTCAATGAAACCAATATCTTAGATGCAGGTTATGCCAACATAGATCCATTTTTTGAGTTGGCACCAATCATTTTCATTTTTTTAATATCTGCTATCACTATGCGCTCGTTTAGTGAAGAGAAAAAAACAGGAACTTTTGAAACATTGAGTACCAAACCAATTACAGATTTATCTATAATTTTGGGCAAGTACTTTGCTGGTTTATTAATCGTGATATTTTCAATTTTACCGACTTTTGTGTATTATTATACGATACATAAGCTTTCTGTACCTGTTGGCAATATTGACACAGGTGCTATTTGGGGAAGTTATATTGGATTAATTTTACTAAGTGCAGGTTATGTTTCTATCGGACTTTTTTCAAGTGTTATTACCGATAATCAAATTGTATCTTTTATAGTAAGCATGTTTTTATGTTTCTTTTTTTATTCAAGTTTTGACTATTTAAGTTCTATAGAAATTTTTAAGAAAACGGAATTTTTTATAGAATGGTTTGGTATAAACTTCCACTATAGAAATATTAGCAGAGGCGTTGTAGATACTAGAGATGTCGTCTATTTCTTAAGTTTGATTGTATTGTTTATTTGGTTGACTAAAATTATTTTTAATAGCAGAAAATGGTAAAAGTGAAGAAGCATAAAAGAAGTATAAAGCAACAATCTATACTTGAGTTGTTTTTGTTGTTTGTTGTTATTGGAGTAGTTAATGTATTGGCAACTCAATATTATAAGAAGTTTGACTTAACCAAAGAAAAACGATTTACCTTATCTGAAACCTCAAAGAATTTGGCTAAAAAGGTAAACGACCGAATGTACTTTAAGGTGTATTTGGAAGGCGATAACCTCTCCTCTCGTTTCAAACGATTAAGGACTGCAACCATGGATATCTTGAATGAGTTCAGGGATGTAAGTGGCAATAAAATTGACTTCGAATTTGTCAATGTTTTTAAAGATAAAACAGACAAAGAAAAGGCTGAAATCATTAAGCAGTTGAACGAAAAAGGGGTTATGTATTACAATGATCTGGAGATGGGTGCAGATCAACAAAAGCGAAATTTAATACTACCTTCTGCAGAGGTAACTTATGGTACCAATAAAGAATACGTTGTAAATTTATTAAACACTGAGATGGGACGTGCGGAAGAAAACGCAATTAACAAGTCGATCGAAGGTTTAGAATATGAGATTGCCAACGCCATTCGAAAATGTGTGAACAAGACCCCTAAAAAAATAGCCTTTCTATTCGGTCATGGAGAACCAGATGAAGCCCATACTGATGAGTTATTGGCTTCTTTAAGTGAAAACTACAGTATAGACAGAGTGTTTTTTAATCTTGGAAACGAAAACTATTTAAAGCAGTTTGTTTATTTAACAGAAGAAACACAAAACTACGATACGCTTGGTAAAAGGATAGTCCTTAAATCATTGGACATGCTAAAACAATACGATGGTATTGTGATTATAAAACCAACAGAACCCTTGCAAAAAGATGAAGCGTATATATTAGATCAATATATTATGAATGGTGGCAAAACCATTTGGATGGTAGATCCTTTGCAAGCGGAGCATGACAGTTTAAGAAGACAAACAAAAGCGTTTTTCCCTGATTATGACAATGAGAATTTAAGGACCATGTTGTTCAATTATGGGGTGAGATTGAACTCAAATTTATTAATGGATTTGCAGTGCAACAATATCGTTTTGAATGATCCTTCACGTCCAGGTCAAATGGTTCCATTTCCTTGGGTATACTATCCTTTGTTTGCATTTAAAGGCAATGAGCATCCAATAGTTAAGAATTTGGAGGTTGTTTGGGGCCGTTACAGTGGAACTTTGAAACCTATATCAAGAAAGAATTTAAAAATCACCAACCTACTTTTAAGTAGTGATAGGACTAAATTGCAGGATGCCCCAGCATTTGTTGATTTAGGCATAGTAGCAAACAATTACGACAGAAAGTATCTGCAATCATTTAAATCAGGCTTACAAGTTTCAGGAGTACTTTTGGAAGGTGAATTTAAATCCAATTTCAAAAGACCTGACAAGATTTATGAATTTCCAGTTAAGGAATCAGTAAATAATAGCATGATCGTATTGGCAGATGGTGATTTGGGGTTGAACTATGTTAAAGGTAGTACTGGAGAAATTTACCCATTAGGCTTTGACAGAGAAACAGGTAGACAATTTGCAAATAAAAAGTTCCTTTTAAACTGTTTTGATTACATGTTTGATGAAAGCGGACTAATTGATATTAGAACGAAGGAAATCGCTCTAAGACTATTGGATAAGCCAAGAATAGCAACACCTAAAGCAGAGGATGAAACATTTAGCGAGAAAACAAAATGGCAATTGTTAAACACTGCAGTTCCTGTAATATTGGTATTATTGTTTGGCTTGTTGAACATGTGGTATAGAAAAAGAAAGTACACTCGAAATTAATTTCATTCGATTATTTCTATTTCAAAACACACAAAATGTATAGAAAACCATTCACTGTTTGGTATTGCTTAACAAGTTAAGTTTCAAGAATTACAATAATTGACTTAGGTTTGCATTTTATAATTTGAAATTTTGACAAATCAAGAAGACAAATCGATGATAGCCGACAGGTTAAATCGCATATCTGAATCAGAGACAATTGCAATGGCCAAATTAGGTCGAGCATTAAAAGCAGAAGGCAAAGACATTATAAGTTTAAGTTTTGGCGAGCCTGATTTTTACACACCTGACCATATTAAAATTGCTGCAATTGCTGCAATAAATGATAACTTTACATTTTACACTCCGGTAGCTGGTATTCCAGACTTAAAGGAAGCAATATCTGCAAAATTTTTGCGTGAAAATGGTTTGGTTTACAATACAGATCAGATCGTTGTAAGTACAGGCGCAAAGAATTCCATAATGAATGCAGTATTGTCACTTGTTAATCCTGGTGATGAAGTAATTATCCCAAGACCATTTTGGGTGAGTTATGCGGATATGGTAAATTTAGCAGAAGGTGTAAATGTGTTTATTGATACGGATGTTGAATCGAACTACAAAATAACTCCAGCTCAACTAGAGGAAAAGATTACGAATAAAACAAAGTTGTTTATGTTTAGTAGTCCGAATAATCCTAGTGGCATGATCTATACTGAAGATGAATTAAAAGCTTTAGCAGATGTATTTGAAAGACATCCCCATATCTACATTATTAGTGATGAGATTTACGAACACATTAATTTTGGTGGCAAACATTACAGCATTGCTAACTATGGAACATTAATCAACAGAACCGTAACGGTTAATGGGGTTTCAAAAGCATTTTCAATGACTGGATGGCGTATAGGATACATTGGAGCACCTAAGGCTATTGCATATGCCTGCGAAAAACTACAAAGTCAATTTACCAGTGGTACAAATTCAATTGCACAAAAAGCTGCAATTGCAGCATTGAATAGCGACCTTACTCCTACCTACAGAATGCGCGATGCATTCAAAGTAAGAAGAGATTTATGCTATAATATTTTAAAAGAAATTCCAGGTTTAAAACTTAGTTTACCTCCTGGAGCATTTTATTTATTTCCAGATGTTAGTGCATTTTTTGGCAAGTCGCATAATGGACATACAATCAAAAATTCTCAGGATTTATGTATGTTTTTGTTAAATGAAGTTTATGTTGTAACAGTAGCAGGTTCTGCTTTTGGAAACGATAATTGTATTAGAATGTCCTATGCTACAAGTGAGGAGAATCTAATGAAAGCAATGGAAAGGATTAAACAAGCTTTAATGTCTTTAAAATAACCAAGATGGAAGATCTTATTAATGAATTTAAAGGAAAACGGGTACTTATAGTTGGTGATGTAATGATAGACGCATACATCATGGGCAAGGTAGATCGTATTTCACCAGAGGCACCAGTTCCAGTTGTAAATATTGATGAAAGGGATATGCGTTTGGGAGGAGCAGCCAATGTAGCAATTAATATTATTGCTTTAAAAGCTATTCCAATTTTATGTTCTGTGATTGGTAAGGATGAAGATGGCGATGCATTGATTGAATTAATGCAAAACAGCAAAATGCCAATTGCAGGAATTGTACAATCAAAAAACAGGAAGACTACAACGAAAACAAGAATTATTGGTAACAAACATCAGCTACTTAGAATGGATCAAGAGATGTTGAGTGATATTAATAATACTGAAAACGAAAAATTATTAAAAGCATTTAAAGCACAAATCAATAAATGTGATGTTGTAATTTTAGAAGACTATAACAAAGGGGTTTTAACAGAACAGAATATTCCACTTTTAATTGATATTGCTGTTAAAGCAGGAAAACCAGTGGCTGTTGATCCAAAAAAGAAAAACTTTTTAGCTTATAAAAATGTTACACTATTTAAGCCCAATTTAAAAGAGATTAAAGAAGGTTTAAACAGCGACTTAAATTTAAAGAAAAAAGAAAACTTAGTTGACTTGGTGTTGGCGTTAAATGAAAAATTGAATAACACTTATACCATGGTTACTTTGAGTGAAGATGGTGTAATGGTGACCGATCACAATGACTTCAATTTTATCCCAGCCCACATTAGAAACATTTCAGATGTAAGTGGTGCCGGTGATACTGTAATAAGCGTTGCTTCATTGTGTTTGGCATGTAAAGTAGAAATGGGCATTTTAGCTGAATTGTCAAATTTAGCCGGTGGTTTAGTCTGCGAAGAAAGCGGTGTAGTGCCAATCAGCATAGAAAAATTAAAGAAAGAATCTAGTTATCTAAACTAAAATTCCAAATTGAATTATAAAAAGAAGATATCCTATTTCTTATTCAAGAATGAAGAAATCATTTTAAGGTTATTAAGAATCTTAACATTAATTTCCTCACTATTGGTTTTAGGGGTAATGGTTTATCGATTTGGTTTTAACCATACAGAAGAAAACATTAAGTTGATAATTCTGACAACCCGTTTCTTTTATTTGGTTTTTATTATTGGTTTTTTAATTCGTTTAACACTTGCAAAGGACAAACAAAGTTTTCTTAGCAGCAATGCATTAGAAGGCATTTTAATACTATTGGTTATATACGATGGTGTTAGTTATTTCTTGTTTGGGCACCCTATTTTAGAGAAGTTATTAATCCGTTTAGGAATAGTTAATTACAGGGCTATTTACCATTTCTTTATTCAATTCTTTTTATTGTTTTTCGCAGGTATAGAATTGGTGAAATCAATCAATTCAATCTATACCTCAAAGCTTAAACCTACTACTCTTTTTATTATTTCATTTGTAATATTAATTTTAGGAGGTGGTGTATTATTAACTTTACCAGGTTTTAACCATACTGGAAATCCTTTGAATTTTGTAGATGCTGTTTTCACAGCAGGAAGTGCTAGTTGTGTAACTGGATTGACTGTTGTTAATACAGCTACTTTTTTCAATATTAAAGGACAAATAATTATTTTACTTTTAATACAATTAGGGGGAATTGGAATTTTAACCTTTGCTTCGTTTTTTGCTTCCTTTATTAAAAAAGGAATTGGAGTTAAGCATCAAATTGCAATGAACGAATTGTTAGATGCTGAAAACATTAGTGGTAGCTATTATTTGATTAAGAGAATATTAATCATGACCTTCTTAATTGAAGGACTAGGTGCTCTAGGTATTTATGTATTGTGGGGTGATTATCAATTCTCAAGTCCTGGCGAAAAAATTTACACTTCAATTTTTCACAGTGTTTCGGCATTTTGCAATGCAGGCTTTAGTACATTGGAATATAATTTTGAGACTCCATTGATATCAGAATTATATATGCTTCACATATTTGTGGGTGTAATTATCTTTTTTGGCAGTTTAGGTTTTCCAGTTATTAGAGACGTCTTCTCCCCTTTAATGTTAAGAATAAGATTAAAAGAGCCATGGAGAGAGTGGAAATTGAGTTCTAAGGTTTCTATCTATATGAGTATTGCCTTGATTTTAGTTGGGATGGCCTCATTTTATTTCTTATTGGATGATTCAATATTTCCTAAACATTCACCTATTGCTCAAATAGCAATTTGCTTTTTTCAATCTATTAATCTCAGGACAAGTGGTTTTAACAGCATCAATTTGGAACATTTACCCAATACATTGTTATTACTTTCAATGTTTTTAATGTTTATTGGAGCATCCTCTGCTTCTACCGGTGGTGGTATTAAAACAAGTACATTTGTTATAATGATGGTTGCAATTATTGGCACCATTAGAGGTAAAAGAGAAATGACATTAGGTAACCGCAGTATTGCCCAAGACTTAATATACAAAGCTTTTGCTGTCGTGATATTTTCTGGACTTTTTGTTTTATTGGTTATAACTGTTTTATCCTTTACAGATAAAGGAATTGAATTGGTTAGATTGGCCTATGAAGCAGTTTCTGCCTTTGCAACTGTTGGTTTAAGTACCGGTATAACATCAGGACTTTCAGATGCTAGTAAAGTAACATTAACAATTGCAATGTTTGTGGGAAGAGTTGGAATCGTTACTTTGGCTTATTCATTAAGTGAAAAAGCAATAAATGCCGATTACAAATATGCGACAACGCATATGAATATTGGATAATTAAGGCTTATAGCCACTTTCTTGAAGAATCAATTCAGCGTTATTATTGTTCATCAAAGTTTTTAAATCTACTGAATTGTTTTCGTTCATATACATTCTTACAGCCATCCAACCAACATAGCGACCAATCATAGCTGGAGCGTCAGGTGGAATGCCGCTGGCGATGGTTTTTGGCCCCTCTTTTAACAAACGTTCAAAACGTCTTTTGTCTGTATCGAATAGATATTTTTCTTTAATGATAAATGCCCAAATGTTGTGTTCTTCTTTTTTACACCAATCAAATTCAGCTTGGGTCATGCCTATTTTAATATGATCGGGAACATTCGGTGCTACAGCATCAAGAAAATAAAGAAGTTTGCCATAATAAACCATTTCATCTGTAAAGTTTTTTGCTTTGTTGGTTTTTAGAAACAAATCGTTAGCATGGGCAAGCATTTGATTGGTAACAATGGTTTGAGGAATTAATATTTTACGCCAATAAAGTTCGATATTGGTATATTCATATGGTTTGAAATCTTGTCCCAAATGCATGTCAAGAGCAATGCCTATATAATCTTGTCCAACAGGATTCACATAGAAACTAAAATTACTGGTGTATGTAATTATTGTTGGAATTTTTTCATCAGGAAAAAAATATTTAAACCTTTTGTATGACTCAGTCAATTCATCTTCATAAGGCTTAAAGTTGCCGAATTTTTCTTTCACAAAACTATAAACTTTTTTAGCATTTACATCTGTTTTGAAAAGCATTAATTGTTGGAAAGCCTCTTGTTCATTTCCAGGAAATCCGATGATACCTTTGTTGTAATCGGTGAGGAAGAATGGATATTTATTTGAAAAACTTTGATAATCATTTAGTTTATTTTCAAATAGGTCATTTTCAAAATGTCTAATATCTAATTTCACTTCTATATCATCTGTATTGATATCTAATTTGTTAGAATGACATGATGTTAAGAATAACATGATAAATACTACACTTGTAGTAATAGAAAATTGAATTATTTTGTTCATTTTTGTGCAAATAAAATCATTATCAGCATGAAAACAACGTTAAAGTATACTTTTTTATTGATTGGACTTACAATTTTCTCATTAAAATCAAACGCACAGGACGACAGGGACTTTAGAATTGGCTTTAAAATCATTCCAGGTTTTGATTGGACCAAAGGTGTCAGTAGCGATGTCCAAAAGGATGGAACAGGAATTGGATTTTCTTTTGGTTTAATGTCAGATATCCGTTTGGCAGAAAATTATTTCTTTACACCTGAGTTGAATATTACCACTATGAGTAATTCTATGAAATTAAAATCTGATTCAATTTATACCCTTCCTAGCACAGGTAGTTCTCAGGATTACAATAAAATCAGCTACAAATACAATCTTAAATACATAGAAATTCCTTTAACATTCAAGATCAGAACCAAAGAAAGCAATGGTATGCGTTACTGGGGACAATTTGGTATAGCACCAGGATTTTTAATTGGCAACAATGTTACTGTTTTAGCAACACCTGCAAATACCGGAACCAAGAATTACCCATCTGAAGAAAAGTTTATTCCCAATGATGCAAATAACAATTATCTAGATTTTACTAGACATATTGATGACATCAATTTTTTAAGAGCCTCAATGATTATTGGTGCAGGTATAGAATACAATTTAAGTGGCAACACTAGTTTCTATGCAGGTATCAGATTTAACAATGGATTTACCGACATTTTAGATGACAAAAAATCTAAAATGATTAACAACGTAATGGGTCTAGAATTGGGATTCTTTTTTTAATTAAATACCATAAGATTACCACTTAAATGAAAATTGCTTTAGCGCAGCTAAACTATACCATAGCAGATATAGTTGGAAATAAAGAAAAGATAATCGTTGCGCTTAATAAAGCAAAAGACTCAGGAGCAGAATTGGTGGTTTTTAGTGAACTTTCAATTTGCGCCTATTCTCCTGATGACTTATTAGATTACACACATTTTGTAAATGAATGTACTCAAGCCGTTGAAGAGATTGCAAAACATGCAATTGGCATTACTATAATTGTAGGATCTCCGACTTTTAATGCAAGTAAGAATGGAAGAAAGCTTTACAATTCTGCTTGTATTTTACAAGACGGTATTATAAAGGATACTGTTCATAAAACATTATTGCCAACGTACGATATATTTAATGAGGCTAGGTATTTTGAAGAAAATTCTATTTTCAAAACCATAGATTTAAATGGCAAAAAAGTGGCCATTACCATATGTGAGGACTTGTGGTTTGAGATGGATCGTTTTAATTATTTAGGAAATCCATTAGATGAATTAAGCAAGAGTAATCCTGATTTATTGATAAATATTTCTGCTTCACCATTTAACATTAATAAGAAATTAGAACGGTTTAAAGTATTGCAAAACGCGTGCATGCGATATTCAGTTCCTTTGGTGTATGTAAATCAAACAGGAGTGCACACTGATATCGTGTTTGATGGAAACTCAATGGTAATTGACAAGCATGGTAAATTGATTTTGCAATGTGAAGATTTCAAAGAAGATTTTAGAATTTTTGAAACGGATAAGAATTACGATGAGTTAGAATTTAAAGAAAGGGATGCTACAGAATTAATGCATGAGGCATTGATTTACGGGATACAGAACTTCTTTAATAAAATGGGATTTACTAAAGCCATATTGGGTTCCTCTGGTGGTATTGATTCAGCGGTAGTTCAAGCTTTAGCTTCACGTGCTATTGGGGCAGAAAATGTAAAAGCAATATTAATGCCTTCTGACTTTAGCAGTGAAGGCAGTGTAGTAGATGCAAGACAATTATCAGAGAACTTAGGGAATTCTTATGAAGTGTTGCCGATTTCGAATGTATTTGAATCATTTGGGGCAACTTTAAAACCAATGTTTGAAGGCTTAGAATTTGGTTTGGCAGAAGAAAATATACAAGCTAGAAGTCGCGCAGTATTGCTTATGGCTATTAGCAATAAATTTGGCCATATATTGTTAAACACTAGTAATAAAAGTGAAATGTCTGTCGGCTATACCACTTTGTATGGTGACATGTGTGGCAGTTTGAGTGTTATGGGAGATGTTTATAAAACGGATGTCTATAAATTGGCCAGATTTATAAATAAAGACAAGGAAATCATACCATACTCAATTATTGACAAAGCACCGAGTGCGGAACTAAGACCAAATCAAAAAGACAGCGATAGTTTGCCAGACTATTCAATACTTGACCAAATACTCGAATTGTATATTGAAAAACAAAAAGGTTTAGAAGAAATTGTGAAATTGGGTTTTGATTCCACATTGGTATCACGAATTATTGGCATGGTGAATCGCAATGAATACAAACGTTTTCAAGCACCTCCAATTATTAGGGTTAGTTCAAAAGCATTTGGCAGAGGAAGACAAATTCCTTTAGTCAGCAAGTGGTAATTACACAACAGGGTGTTTTACAACACACATGGTTGAATAACCTCTGGCGATAAGAACCTCTCCTTTTTCCGGATGCACACAATAGATATCAGATTCACAATAATGCAATAAGTTTCCCGGTTTTATGACCCTACCCTTAGCAATTATTTTGGTACCAACCCCAGGTCTTAAGTAAGCAATTTTCAAATCAGAGGTAACGGTACCTTCCCCTTCAGCAACGAGGGTAAAAGCAGAAAAACCCATAACGATATCGGCAAGAGTTGAAGTAATTCCACCGTGAACAAATCCATTTTGTTGGAGATGAATTTTTTGTAGAATAAGTTCACCTTCTAAGTATCCTGGTTCAATGGATGTGACCATGAAACCGAGGTGCTGCATAAAGTGATTGGATTGCATTTTAATGAGCATATCTCGTCTGAAGTGAGGGTTTTTACTGGTATATTCCATATTGTATTTTAAAATATTAATTCTTCTAATGCGCTTTTAAGTTCCAATTCTGTTTTTTTATCTGATAATTTAGAAGCTAATTCAATGCCTTGATTATACACTTCTATGGCCATATCAGTATCTTGTATTTCTTCGTAAACGTGGGCAAGTTGATAATACAGTGGCAGATAGTCAGGATGGTTATTTCGAATCCATTCAAGTTGAATGACAGATGAATTCCAATCGGATAAAGACATGTATTCCATAGCCAAGGCATAATTAAGAAAAATGTCATTGGGGTTATCAGTGAGCAGCTGTTTGATGGTATCGATTCTGTCCATATATTGGATATTGTTAATTACTTTGCAAAACTCATTTTTTCTTAGCATTTTTTATACTTAATTTTGCAAAAATATTTTTTTAATCTTAAATGAAAATTTTAGTGTGCATGAGCGTGGTTCCAGATACCACAACAAAGATCACTTTCACAGAAAACAACACCCAATTTAATACACAAGGTGTTCAGTTTATCATCAATCCATATGATGAATTATCTTTAACCAAAGCATTGGAACTTACAGAGAAAAACGGTGGAACGGTTACCGTTGCTACTGTTGGATTGGCAGATGCCGATGCAGTTATACGTAAGGCATTAGCAATTGGCGCAAACGATGCAATTAGAATTAATGCAGAAGCAAAAGATGGTCAATTTGTTGCAGAACAAATTGCAGCCATTGTAAAAGCCAATGGTTATGATATGGTATTAACTGGTCGTGAAAGTATTGATTACAATGGTGGTCAAGTTTGCAGTTTATTAGGTGCTATGTTATCATGGCCATCTGTAAACGTTTGCACACAGATAGATGTTCAAGACGGAAAAGCAATTTTTGAAAGAGACATTGATGGTGGAAGACAATCTATTAGCTCTGCATTACCTGTAGTAGCAAGTGCTCAAAAAGATTTATGTGAACCAAGAATACCAAACATGAAGGGTATAATGGCCGCAAGAACAAAACCACTTCAAGTTGTTGAAGCAATATCTGTTGAAAATAACAGTACTTACAGTTTGTTTGAAAGTCCACAAGCGAAGCAAGCAGTGCGCTTGATTGATGCTAGTCAAGCAGGCCAATTAATTGACATTTTAAGAAACGAAGCTAAAATAATCGCATAATATGACTGGAATATACGCAGAAAATTCAGAGGGGATCTTTAAAAAATCAGTATTAGAGGCAGCATCTTATGCTTCAAAAATTCAGAACGGTCCTGTTACCGCTATTTGTGTTGGCAAGCCAAATGAAGGCGAATCAGATAAATTAGCCAAATACGGTGTAAATAAATTAATCGTAATAGACGGATTAAATGCTTTTGATGCTCAAATGTATTCAGAAGCTGTAACCAAAGCAGTTGTACAAGCAGGCATTAATACTTTAGTCATTGCAAACACATATGAAGCAAAATCAATTGCTCCAAGAATTGCAGTAGGTATGAATGCTTCATTAGCTACAAATGTTATAGCATATCCTGATATGAGTAATGGATTTACTGTTAAACGTGGTGTTTTCTCTGGAAAAGGATTTGCCTATGTAAAACTTGAAAAGACCAATAAAATTGTTGCAATTACGCCAAATAGCACTGAATTGATTGAAAACAATCAAAGCATTGCTGTTGAAAATATTTCAGCAGAACAAAGCAACTCTTCTACTCAAATTATATCTACATCAAAGGCTGCTGGAAAAATTCCTTTAACAGAGGCTGAGGTAGTAGTTTCTGCAGGTAGAGGTATGAAAGGACCAGAAAATTGGGGAATGGTTGAAGAATTGGCTGATTTATTAGGTGCTGCTACAGCATGTTCTAAACCAGTAAGTGATATGGGTTGGAGACCACACGGCGAGCACGTTGGTCAAACAGGTATCACCATTAAACCGAATTTGTATATTGCTATTGGTATTTCAGGTGCTATTCAGCATCTTGCTGGAGTTAGCAGTAGTAAAGTTATAGTTGCAATCAACAAAGATCCTGAAGCACCTTTCTTTAAAGCTGCTGATTATGGAATCGTCGGAGATGCTTTTGAGATTTTGCCTCAATTGATACAGGCTGCAAAGAATCACTAAACTAATTTTTTCGACTATTGAAAAAAATCGAATTGGATATCTACGGTATTGCTCCCTCACAAATAAAAGGGTCTTATAGCCTTATATTAGCTGAGATTGACGGTGAACGCAAATTACCGATAATAGTAGGACAATTCGAGGCACAAGCCATTGCTATTCCATTAGAAGGAATAAATACTGACCGTCCTTTGACGCATGATTTATTCTTAGTTTTTGCAAAAAAACTTGGATTCACTATTACGGAAGTATTCATACATCAATTAAAAGAAGGTGTTTTTTACGCCTCTTTAATTGTAGAAAATACGGATGAGAAAATTAGTATCGATTGTAGAACCAGCGATGCAATTGCAATTGCAGTTAGATTTAACTGTCCTATTTTCACAACCGAGTCTATTTTAGAGGAAGCTGGTATTGAAATAGAAGAAAATCATATTCAAAAACCTGGTCGCGATGATGGAGATGATTTGTCTCATATTGGAGAGAAATCTGCCAATGATGCTTTCAAAGGAAAAACAATTAACGAACTAGAAGAATTATTAGACGAAGCATTGCGTAATGAAGATTATATGAAAGCTGCCCAAATTCGAGATGAAATTGATCAGCGTAAATAAAATTCTTCTAACGCTTACAACGTTTATACTATTGTCTTGTCATCAGAAGACAGAGTCTGAATTTATCGTAGGTAATTGGAAATACATTAACATTCAAAAAAACGGATTAGATGTTATTGAAGTCATGGACAATGACCATATGAATGTTAAATCTGATAGTACTTTCGAGTATTATATTGAATCAGTAAAGAAACAAATGAAAGGAAAGTGGACTTATTCAGACCACACTTTGCATTTACATTATTCTTCACCAGATACCATTAGGCATTTCAAAATAGATATTTTATCAAAGTACGAATTAAAAATGCACGAGGATTCTGTGTTTTTTTTATTTCATACGGCTCAATAAGTTAGCGATTTCTTAAGGGCTTCAATAAATACTCAAGTCCATTAACCTTTATTTCGTAAATGGTTCTCAACAACATTCCTAGTTGACCTTCGGGAAAACCTTTGCTGCTAAACCACTCAAGATAAGAGACAGGTAAATCACATATTATTGTCCCTTTGTATTTGCCAAAGGGCATTTTCATTTCCACCAACTTAAGTAATATATTCGGGTCAGGTCCTTGCATGTTTTTATCTTATTAATAATATGGTTCCGTTTTCAATTGTTTTAGAACCTTCAAGATTTTCAAATTCTATGGTGTAAAGATAATTACCTGTAGGCACTAATTCGCCCATGAAAAGTCCATTCCATCCAATTTTTGAATCATTGGTATTAAAAAGCAATTCACCCCAACGGTTGTATACATTTAAAGAGAATGATTTATATTTATATAAACCATAAATTCTGAATACATCATTAACCCCATCGTTGTTAGGGGTAAATGCATTAGGGATATAATATGGTACTTTATAAATGATTGACTTTGAAATTTCCGACTTGCAATTATTGGAATCAATAACAATTAATTTGGCGCTAATCAATGATGAATCGTCAATTAGAAATGATTCTATTCTATTTGAACCTGTGGTTCCATTTGAAAAATACCAATTCCTTGATACTGTTGAGCTTTTTGATTTATCTGTAAAAGTTAACAACAGCAAAGGGTCTTGGTAGCTAATTGAATCTGTAAAATCAACGAAAGGCAATTCGTTTACCAATATAAAATTATTGAGCGTTTTATTTGTCACACAAGCAAAAGGACTTGTAGCAATTACTTCAAAGTTGTAAAAACCAGAATTTTGGCCAATAAAAGTATAGTTTTGGCCATTGCCCTTACTTAGACTATTTACCTTCCATTCATAATTATTATTTGAAAGACCAATTATACTAAATGTGGCAGTATCGTTTTTGCACATCTCTTTTGGACCATTTACTTCAAAATCTGGCATAGGTGCTACATAAACTTTTTTAGTTATTGAATCGGAACAAGCAACGCTGTTTGAAACTGATAAACTAATGGTATTAAATCCTGTATCGGTGCTAGAAAAAACTTCAATCTTGTTTTGGTTTACAGAAAGCAATGGGTGGTACCATTTTCTAGTATAACTTAGATTTGATATTGTTTTATCGTCTAAATTAAATACATTTCCTGTTAAGCATTGAATGGTATCATTAATATCAAAATTTGCAATTGGAGACTCCAACACATTCAAAGTTTTTACTAAGGTGTCTTTGCATAATTTATCAGTAACTGAATAAAGTTTTAGGCTGTAAATACCTTTGTTTAAATATGCGTGATTGATAGAATTTCCAGTCTTCAAATTACCATCGCCCATATTCCATTGCAAACTATATGTTCCAGAAGGAATACTGCTGTTGTTTGAAGCTATAAAATTATTTTGTTTGAAACATTGCACTGAATCATTGACCGTAAACATTAAATTGGTTTGTGGCCATAATTTAATCTTATACTGAATTGAATCCTTACACTGCTTGGCTGTCTCTAATACAAGCTTTACTGAATAAGCAGAATCAAATAGTTTATAGGATTTATTTGATGGTGAAAATACATTTGAAGTGGTTCCATCACCCATACTCCATTGAGAGGTAAATATCCCAGAATTGGATGTACTTAAATTAGAAAAGGCGAATGAATTTCCTTTGAAGCATTGTTCTTTAGGTGAAATTGTGAAGGCAGCCTTTGGACTTTCATATACTTCTAATGATTGAATTAATGAATCTAGACAAGCAAATGGAGTAAAGCATATTAACTTGGCAGTATACTTCCCTATTCCTGCAAATGAATGTATTGAATTGATGTTGGAATCTTTAAAGTTATCGCTGTATTTCCAAATATTTTTAAGGCTTGAATTTGTTATAGTACTTAGATTTTTCAATACAAATGAATGTCCAGAAAAACATTGGGTGCTGTCATTTATAGAAAGACTCATTAATGGCTTAGGTCTAATTTTAAGATTTACAGTAAAGGTGTCTTTACACTGATTACTTGCGATAATTGAATACGTGCCACTATCAGAAAATTTACTTGAACCAATTCTATAAAATTGAAATGTTGAATCTTTTATATTGATAAAATTATGTTGCCATTGGTAGGTTGCGCCTGAAGCATTTAAATCGTTTGCCTTCAAGACAAATGATTTTCCAACACATAATGAAGAATCGCCCTTAATCCATGCAATTTGCATGTTTGGGGCTTTGTAAATAAACACTGCGCTGTCTTTTTTGGTTTGTTTACCATCTATGGTTAAGCTTACTGTTTTATAACCTGAGCTAGTATAGTATACTGAATGCGGACCTTTGCCAATTGCTGTTGAGGGAATTGCAGCAGCGCCAAAACTCCACTGGTATTTAATTCCAGGTAAATTACTTGAGTCGGTAAAAACCATGGTTGCATTAGGGCAAACTTTAGGTTTGTTGCTTACAAATTTTGGGATTAGTTCTGGTTCAATATAAAGCCCATAATCTTCGGTTTGTCCATAATTCAAATTACTACATGGATTGGTCCCAAGACTATTGAAATCGCTTCGAATTCTCATTCTTAAGATGGTTCCAATTTTTGCATTAAGCGGAATGGTTATGGTGTCTAGATGGTTAATTAACCCAGCAACTGGTTGGTAGACCAATTCACCAAGATCAGTTAAAACACCGTTGTTATTGAAATCAATAAATGCTTTTACTTGTTCATTGTTGTATTGTCCAGTAACTACTTTTAAAGCATATTTTTTACCCCGTTTGACTTTAATTAAATTCGAACAAGTTAAGTCCACATAAGGCCCCTCTTGAGTTCTATCACCTGAAGAACGGTTGACATTAGATATATTAACATTGAAGATGCCCAACCCTCCAAAGTTATTTGTAGTGCTAGGAATACAGGCCTTTTTGGCAGTATCTCCAACGGTTATAAAACCAATCAAGGTATCTATACCATTGCAATTTTCTGCCATGAATTTGTAATTGTAAATTCCAGGATTGGTAAACTTAATTGACGGGTTTTCCGTTGTTGAATCACTTGAATTGGTGTAGACAAACGAAGATGGTGAGAAAGCCCATTTAAATCGTGTTGGGTTATTGCATGTTTTGCTGTTAAAACTCAATATTGCTGAAGTACAAATAACAGTATCGTAAGGATCTAATAAAGCGACAGGTTTTTGAGTGCCATCATTAAAAATAGTCGTGAAATAATTTCCTCTATTGTAAGTTGAACCATATAGAATATTGCAGTTGCATGCCTTATTAGGTTCATAGTACATTTCCAAATCTGTTACATTTACAGTGTTTGGTAAACCTTTGCTAAAATAACGCCAAGCGGATTGAGTGGTATCAGTGTACCAAACTCCTCCACCCATTGTAGCCACATATAAGCCTCTTTTTTTATTCGATGTATCTAGTAGAATAGAAGCAACATTGTTCGAGAAATTCGAAAATACTTGGGTCCAATTACTCCCCTTATTATTTGACTTATACACTTTGTTTCCAATTCCTATATAGACAGCATTTTGGTTCTTAGGATCAGTTTCAATTGCATTTACAACTCCAGAAGTGGGCAAAGTTATGGTCGACCAGGTTGGAGATGTTGCATTAACATTATCACTTCTAAAAAAAGTACCATTTGAACGGGCTGCATATAGAATATCAGAATTGGCGATATTGCTTTCAATTTCATTAAAATCAACTGAATTGATTCCACCTAAATTATTGGAAATTTTCTTCCAAGTAACCGGTGAGTTTTTTATGTTATTGCTTCGCCAAATATTTTTGTAACCAATAAACATCGTGTTTCCATATCCTTCTCTAAGGGTGAAAGGTGTTACCCAGCCACCAGATTCGTTGATGGTATCGCTTCCTGCAGCAATGTAACCATTGTTGGCAATTGTGGCTTGAGCATTGACATTAAAAACCCTAAAGATACTACCGTAGTATAGTTCACCGTAACTATACCTTGAATCTGTTTGGTCAATTTCACAATCCATTCCATCTCCACCATAGGTGGTATACCAGTTTTTATTGTAGTTAGCAGTTCCATTGTCTTGGTAACCATTGATTAGAATATTTTTTACATTTCTGGCTGCCCCCATTTTATAAATTTGAGCAATACCTAGGCCGCTTCCAATAGGGATCCAAGAATTTCCTTTGTTCCTAGAAGCATAAAATCCACCATCGTTTCCAGCAAAAATTCTATTTGTAATTGGACTAGCGGCGAGTTCATGTTGATCGGCATGAATTTGATTCACCCAATATCCAGCAATGGTCCAGGTTTTACCAGTATCAGTCGATTTAAAAATATTAACACCACCACAATATAATATTGCTTGATTACTAGGGTCAGAGACCATATCCATATCATACCAAGCTTGCCCAGCGCTACCGCTACCATTGGTTGAATAATCGTGGAGATTCGGGGTTGTAGATTGTGTTTTAAAGGTTGACCCACTATCTCTGGACAAGTACATCCCCTTGTGCACACTTCCAGTTGCAATCCAAAAATAAACCATTTTAGGGTCCTTGGCATTTACTTCAATTACAGCACGTGAAATGGAAGTAGTTGGCAAACCATTGCTTAGATTGGTCCAATTGACACCATTGTCAATAGAACGGTAGAATAAGCCATTTCTTGTAGCGTAGACGACTTTTGAATTATTGGGTTTGAAAATAATATCCTTAAAAAATCCCCCGTTAAATGTTTGAGTCCAGTTTACACCTGCATTTACTGAGCGGTAAATTCCATTATCAGTGGCAGCAATTAGTATATTTACGTTGTTAGGATCAATAATTAAGCGGGCTACTTTTCTATTTCCCATGCCTGTGTTGGAAATAAACCAAGTTAGACCAGAGTTATTACTTTTAAATACCCCAAAACCAGCAGCATCTCCTGCATCGCGGTCGCCTGACCCAAAATACATGACACTTGGATTGGTGGGATTAATCGCAATGGCCGAAACACCTAGTGTTGGAAGAGAATCAGAATTTACTTTCCATGTTATTCCGCCATCTGTTGTTTTCCAGATTCCACCTGCGGCAGAACCAATAAACATAGTATTGGTATCAGTGGGATGTAGGGCAATGGCATTAACACGGCCCATCCCGTTCATTTGCCCAGTATTATTAATTGGCAATGAATTGGGGCCTATAGATTTCCAATTGCCTTGGTTTTTACATGGAGCAGTTCCTGGTCCTAGTCCCGGTATTACAATGTCCCACAGTTTGTTATCAGCATCAACTTTATTGAGAAAGTCTTGGTATTGTAGGCTAGAATTTGGGAAAAAGCCTAAACTATCCACCAATTTTAGAGATAAATATTCCCAGCGTTTAAAAGCTTTCCAACCGCTTCCTTTTTGAATTGGCTTATTGCTCCAATACAAATTAAAAGCCCTCTGGGTTTGATGAATATTAAGTGATTGATTTTGCATCATCTCAATCCAATAAGGATTATCGATGGTGTCTTGTGTGTTTTGAGCTATAGAATAATGAAAGGAGAAAAATAGAAAAACAAAAACTGGTACTTTTTTAAGCATAGAATGTATACAAATATAAATTTTTAGTTCGGAATTCAAAAAACTTAGTATATTGCAACCATGTTGATCAGTTTTCAAGGTGTATTAACCGACGCCGATGATAAGATCTTTAATTCACAAAGCCGTATTTATAAATATGGAGACGGATTCTTTGAGAGCATCAAAGTAGTAAACAAACGTGCTCAATTATTTGACCTACACTATCAACGTATTCTAAGAGCATCCACTTTTTTTCACTTACCGTTAAATGAAAGATGGTCACAACAGTACTTTGAGGATCAAATAGAATTACTTTGTTTGAAAAACGGATGGGTAAATGCCCGTTGCCGAATTGTATTTTATAGAGAATGTGAAGGATTTTATGCTCCACAAAGAAACAAATGTTGTTTTTTAATTGAAATGACTGAGGCTAAAGCCAATTATCCTATAAACGATGTAGGACTTAAATTGGGGTCTTATAGATTGATTTTAAAGCCTTCTAACTTTTTAAGTTTCTTTAAACCGTTATCTGCGATGCACTATGTATTGGCTGGTATTCATGCAACAGAGCATCAATATGATACTGTGTTATTATACAATGAGCAGGGTAACATAGCTGAAACATTCAATGCCAATATTTTTATAATTAGTGGCGAGGAAATTTTAACCCCAGCACTTACAGAATATTGTTTGGACGGGGTAATGCGTCAGTATATTTTAGACAAGTTAAGAAATTTGGGTTATCCAATTAGGGAGACTGTAATTACCGAATCAGATTTAGAAACTGCAGATGAAATTTTCATATCTAATGCTACACGTGGAATCGCTTGGATTGAAAGTTATAAAGACAAAAACTATGGGTTTAGTCAAACCTATAAAATCCATGCGGATTTGTTTGGGATTTAATTCGTTGACAACCTTTCAGGTTTTGAAATTCTAAACTTATTTCTATACCAATCAACAACAAAATATTTATTACCTTCCCTTACAACAAATCCATTTGGGTATTTTTTTCTAATTTCATAATATTTAACTGATTTAATTTCATCGTACAAGGCAGGCAAAATTACTTCTCCGTCAGGTCCTAACAAACCATATTTGCCATTGGATTTAAAACTGTAAAAATCAAAACCAGGAAACCTTCTATTTGTGTTAATGCGGTATAATGATTCATAAACGCAAGGCAAGACCAATATGCCATTAGTATCTATTAAACCGTATTTATTTGAAAGCAAGTTTTTGACAATCATTTTTGAAGAAAAATCATACCCTTCAAGCATCGTGAATTCCATAGGCACCAATTCTTTGCAATTTGTTTTTAAATAATAACGGTTGTTGTTCATTTGAGCGTAATATATAGAACCATAAGTTTCCGAAATTTTTTGGTATTTAAATTCAGTGAAACATTTTGTTAGACTATTATACAATGCAAAAAGTGAATCTTTAGAAATTGAAAACACACCTAATTTCAGAGGGTAAATTGCGTTGTATTGGCATGGCAAAACGGACTCCATTTTTTGACTTATAATACCCCATTTGGCATATTTTACTAAAAACATATTATTGGCAAAATATAATTTACTTGCAGATAAAGGCAGTAGTATTTTTCCATTAGAATCTATTACCCCAAATAATGAGTCATTTTTTACGATAAATAGATTGTTTTGAATTGAGCTTAACTCTTTAAATATGGGTTGTATTAATATGTTGCCTTGAGCATTGGCTAAACCAATGTTACCCAACGAATCTTCAACCGTTAGCAAATGATGGTTCCCGCCTTGATATTGATAGCATTTCCTAATATTCCGATATATAATTGGTATTAATAACGAAGCATTAGAGTCAATCAAACCCATCTTATTGTTTTTTACAACCAGAAAACAATTATTAATGGTTGGCACTATCGAATTATAATTTGCAGGCAATATGCAGTTGTTTTTCAAATCCCGCATGCCAAATTTAGATAGTGAATCAACAATCAATCGGTTATGAGATAATTTTAAAGTTGAGATTTTAGAACCTATATTAGGATAGAAAATATATTCATAAGATGAGTAGTTTGAATAGTAAGAATACACTGAATCAAGTATCCAATTACCTAAAGTATCAACTAATCCAATTTTAGAATTAATATTTACAACATAGAAGTTCGTATTTCCTAATTGATTGAAACCATCAAACAACAATTTTGGAGCTGCATTTTGAAACGGATGGTAAATTCCATACACCATTTTCCTTACG
Source organism: Bacteroidia bacterium (assembly GCA_030158725.1). Taxonomy (GTDB): domain Bacteria; phylum Bacteroidota; class Bacteroidia; order NS11-12g; family UBA955; genus JABMMZ01. The sequence continues at coordinate 28,232 of JAOASJ010000046.1, read as the reverse complement.
CTATAAATCGAGTGTTTGGAATTGTTGGATATTTTTAACTCATTATATTTTCCAACAATATATGCTTGACTGTTTAGGCAATTTGAGACATAATTGTAAATATTGGGGACTATTATTTTACCATTTAAATCAAGAACACCCCACAAACCACTGTTTTTAAATTTAACTCTAGAATTTTGCATAGAGTGGAGCTCCTCGAAATTTAATTCCAATAAAGTATCACCGTTTATTCTGATCAAACCATATTTAGAATTGTTTTTTACTTTATAGATTGCATTACTATTAAATTCACTTATTTCATCGTAAACAAAAGGTATAATTATTCTATTGTCACCACTAATAATTCCCCATTTATTATCTTTTTTAGCCAATAAACTGTTTGCGTTTAGATACTTAATGAATTGATAAATTGGGGGGATTTTAAAATTAGCTTTGTTATCAAGAACGGCATAATTTTTATTCTTTAGTCTTACCAATAATTCCGTATCATGATATTCAACCTGAAGAAACTTCCTTTTTTGCAACCTATTGGCTAAAGAATCAATCAAGAATATTTTATCATTCTTTGTGTAAACAACAAATAGATTTTCATTAACCCTATGTACCCTACGATTTGCAATAGGTGACTTAAGATATAAATAAACCGGAACTGGTTTCCATTTGTTTTTTAATAAACCATATCCTTGAAAGTCGAATTCCTTGTAGATGGGAGCTACTATTTCATCGCCATTTATATTTATAAAACCGTACTTTCCATTTTTAAGCACTTTGGCTGCAAAGTAGTTTGTATCATTATTTACAGACTGGAAAGGATAAATAAAATCGTATTTTTTCGAATGTATAAGTTCGATAAATATCGAATCTGAAATATAACCCAAATCATTTGGCTTATTTACAAAGTGATTTTGTCCATGAAGAACAAATTGAAAAAATCCAATTAATAAAATGAGCCTCATAATAAATCAACGAAATAAAACGTGTGAAGATTATGGATTGTTAATCTTTTCAAAAATACAAATCTTATACATTGTTGAGTCATAGTCCGGTTTTTCAAAACCATCTATGGTATGTAAAAGTTTGTAGTCTGAATTATTGCTTAACCAATCGAGCTTCATATTGCCTTCTCTAACTGCAGAGAACCCATCCCAAATTACAATAACGCCTTTGGCTGCCCAATCGCTTTTTTGATCAATTGACCAAACCCTATAAGAAGACTCAATGTTGTATGGATCCTTATTAAATCTCACATCGAAATATGGTGATTGATGAATAATAGGTCTATTCATTAATTTATTTTCTATCAACCACTCTCCTGCTTTTATGAAGTTTTTTTGTGTCTTATCCGGTTTTACAGTTGCTTCGCTATAACGGTGAGGTTTGGCGTAATCAGATTCATGATAAGCAGTCCATACCACGATAAGCGCAAAAGTGGAAATTGAGATGAATTGAATTTTAGTATTTAACTTAAAAAGACTAAAAAACTCATTCATTACAAAATACGATAAAACAGCCAATGGCGGAGCTATAACAGCCATAACGCGGGTTAAACCATGTGATCCTAATATACCCAAATAGTATATTGTGGTGTGTGCTAGGAAGTATGACCAGAAAACAAAAAGGGACAATAAAACCACATTTTCTATTTTTCTCTTATACAAAATAGAGTACGCGATAAGTAGATTAGATAACACAAATGCGATTTCTAAAGGCAAACCAAAAATTGCACGACCTTGAATTACATAATGAAAAAAGCTACCACTACCTGCTTCGAAAGTACCTTCAGTTTCATGTTTCCAATATGGATTTTCAGTAATAATCCAAAATGGTTTTCCAGTAATGATAAATCCAACAAGGTTCATAACAACAGAACCTGAAATCAGCCAAAGGATTAATTTGTATTCTTTATTAATGACAAGCATTAAAAAAATGGCTGCGCAAATCACGAAGCCTTCGGTCCTTACAAAAGGTAAAAATGAAGCTATAATTACAGCACTTTTTAATTGATTCTTACACCAAAAGTAAAATACTAGGGAGAGAAATAAAACATTTAATGGTTCAGTTAATCCAGAGATCGTATTTTGGAATAATATAGGCGTAAATACGGTCAAAGGAATTAGGGTCCAGGTGTTCTTATATCCGAGGGCTTTCAATCCTAGAGCTAATAAGAGACCACTTATTGCAACACAAAAGATATTGAAAACTATGAGTGCATTAAATCCAAATTGACAAATTAATACTGTTATTAGGGTGAAGACCGGTTTATTCCATTGGTCGAGTAATAAATCAGGATGAAGAAAGGCACATTTAGAAATTAAAAAATGGTTCCAAGAATCAAGTCCACCTTCTACACCTTGGCTTTGAAGAAAAACAAAAAACAATAATATCAGCGTCGTAACAAAAGCTGAATATGTAAATGTATAATCGCGATTAAGCATTAAAATCCGTAGAAAGTATAAACTCTATCTAAACCTTGTTTGTCGGATCCAAAGTAAACAGTGTGGGTTGTTGTTAGCGATAAAAACAACTTGTTTATTTGTCCCCATTGGTAAGTATAGGTATCTTCCATGTAGATATATGGAGGCGTTTCTTCAGAATCTGCGTCTGGTTTCTTTTGATTTTGGAAAGCATAATAATCCTCTTGCAAGCAATCATTATCATCAGAATTACTTTTTAATTTCCCAGCGAAAAAGATTGAGTTTGGGTATTGGGCATCTTTGCGGGGTTTAAACAAACAAGATTTCTGAAGATTGTTTCCACCGAAAGGATTGACCATTTCTCTGGCGAGACTGTAATTGGTTTCTAGATTATAGGTTTCTCCAAGTATATCAAAAAGCTCTAAGACTCTTGGTAGCACTGCATTTTCAACATTTTCTTGATTGTGGTAATACAAGTAATAGTATTTGAGTGCGTTTGAATCTAGACTATTGATTTTGTAAGAGATCTTAATATTTTGAATCAAAGCTGAAGCAAAATATTCCCAATTGCTGAGTTCAATAAATTCACCTTTAGAACTCATCACCAATTTATAGGTATCGGTTTTAAGGTTATTTGGATAAGGTGTTGGCTCGGTATAGGGTTTACCATTTACGATTGCATCAGCAAAATTGAAATCAATTAATGTTTGAGAATCATTTTTTTCAAGAACATTAAATACCATATAACTGGTATCGTACATGATATAAATGTAATGACCATTAAGATTTTGCTTGAATTTTGTTTCAACCAATTGATAAACTAAACGTTCACCTTTTTTAAAATTAGGCGTAAAATCGACAGTGGTTTGATCTTGGGCATAAATTGCTGAATATGCAAACAAGCAAGCGCCTAATATACTTTGTCTCAAACAATCCATATTTAGTTCAAACATACGACTATTTTTTATTTTGACAATGTTTAAATTTTGAATTCTGAAGTGGTATGGAAAACTATTTTAGGATTTTGTTGAATAGCGGTATTTAATATCCAAGCTGTTTCAGCTAGGAACACCAAATTTTCATCTTTGTCTTTAACAATATTTTTTTGTCTAAAGCGGCAAAACTCATCAATGGCATTTTTATCTCCGGTCATCCAACAGGCTTTAAAGAAGGCTCTAGCATCAAATCTACATTTGGCATTGTATTCATGTTCAAGACGGTATTGAATTACTTCAAATTGAAGTTCACCCACAGTACCAATAAACTTTCTATTGCCTTGGTCTTGTCTAAACAATTGGGCAACACCTTCATCGGTTAATTGTTCAATTCCTTTCTCAAGTTGCTTAGATTTCATAGGATCTAGATTAATTAATTCCTTAAAAATCTCTGGAGAGAATGAAGGAATACCTTTATACATAATATCTTCTCCTTCGGTAAGGGTATCTCCTATTTTAAAATTCCCTGTATCGTATAAACCAACCACATCACCTGCAAAGGCATCTTCTAATAATGCTTTGCTATCAGCCATAAAAGTAAATGGGCTGGCAAATTTCATATTCTTATTCAATCGAACATGGTGAAAGAATTTATTGCGTTCGAACCTTCCAGAGCAAACCCTTAAAAAAGCAATACGGTCGCGGTGTCTAGGGTCAAGATTTGCGTGAATTTTAAATACGAAACCAGTGAACTTACCTTCTTCAGGCATTACTTTTCTTTCATCACTTTGTCTGGCTTGAGGAAAAGGCGCAATTTCTAAAAACTTTTCAAGCAATTCTTTAATACCAAAATTATTCAGGGCACTACCAAAGAAAACTGGAGCAACTTCGCCTGTTAAGTAGTCATTCACATCAAAATCGCCATAAACACCATCTATTAACTCGACATCTTGACGCAATCTTACGGCATCTTTATCGATTAGCTCGTCTAATACCGGACTGTTTAAATCGTCAATGCGGATAACATCCTTACTGATTTTAGTTTTATTGGCTTCAAAGAAATTGATGCTTTTATCGTAGAGTTTATAAACCCCTTTGAAATCACGTCCACTGTTAATTGGCCAACTCATAGGACGAACTTTAATGTTTAATTTTTGTTCTAATTCATCTAGTAAGTCAAATGGATCGCGTCCATCGCGGTCAACTTTATTGATAAATACAATAACAGGAGTATTGCGCATTCTGCACACTTCCATTAGTTTTTCAGTTTGTTCCTCTACCCCTTTCACACAGTCGATAACAAGAATAACACTATCAACAGCGGTTAGAGTTCTGTAAGTATCTTCAGCGAAATCTTTGTGACCAGGGGTATCAAGAATATTCACCAACTTTCCATCGTATTCAAAAGTCATTACGGAGGTAGCAACAGAGATACCCCTTTGCTTTTCAATTTCCATAAAGTCACTTGTAGCGGCCTTTTTAATCTTATTCGACTTTACTGCTCCTGCTGTTTGAATAGCTCCACCAAATAGCAAGAATTTTTCAGTCAAAGTTGTTTTACCCGCATCGGGGTGACTTATAATTGCAAAGGTTTTTCGTTTATGTATCTCGTCCGTTAAATTCACAGCGCGAAATTATTCAATTATCTTTAAATAATAGCATGTAATAATTAGTTCGTATAAACATGAAAATGCTTGGATTATGTAATGGTAGATTATATTATACACTTAAAAAAAATGTTCAAAAAACTTAAAATTATTCATTGCAAAACCGATAATTGATTTTAATTTTGCGATGAACATAATGAAAAGAGTTATTCAAAGTTTATTTTTACTAATGGTTTTTTCTTGCTCCAAGACGAGTCCATTAGCAAATGCTGGTGATTCCATTGATTTGGATTTATCAGATTTGATGAGTTCTGACGATTATTTCAAACAAAGAAAACACAATTCTAGCAGCAAATCTGATTCAATTATTTCAAGAACTGTGTACTTAAACGATATCAACACAGATGGGATTGCTGATACTGCAACGATTGAATACAATCAGCTAAACAGCAAATACAAAATTAAATTCTCATGTTACAATGACTTTATTGGTTTGGAAAATATTTCCGAATTGCAATTAAAAGACATGAATGATTTGAATGGTGATGGCTTTCATGAGATGATGCTTTTTATTCAATCAGAAGAAAGCTGTTGGGATGAAATTCGTTTATATTCTTGGGTTGACAAATGGGTTGAAAAGTACAATGGATTAACTTATCAGTGTACAGAGAAAAACAACAACAACTATCAATTTAGAAAAATTGACAACCATACAGTTCAATTAACCACCTATGGTATCAACAAAGACTCTATTGATGCGGTTTATGGTGACACGTTGGAGAACATCATTCCCAATGCCTTGAACACCCACACCATTACTTGGTAGTTTCGTTTTCGAATTCCTTAAATACATCTGAAAAACAATTAATCAAATCGCTTGCTGTCATTGCGGATTGACTAAATTTATTTGCTGCGTAGTCGCCTGATCGACCGTGAATGAATACCGCCATTAACGCAGCTTGTATTGCTTCATAACCTTGAGCCAAGAGTCCAGTAACTAGACCCGTTAACACATCGCCACTTCCACCTTTTGCCATGCCTGGATTTCCGTTGTTGTTAAAGTAAGAACATCCATCAGGGCTAGTAATACAGGTATTGGCACCCTTTAAAACAATTATAACTTTGTGCTTAACTGAGAAATCTATTTGCAATTGTTGTCTTTCAAAATCATTGTTGGTTTTCCCAACTAGGCGTTCAAACTCTTTAATATGGGGAGTTAAAATGGTGTTTTCAGGCAATAGGGTTAACAGGGATTTATTAATTGAGATGCAATTCAAAGCATCGGCATCGAGCACCAAGGGTTTAGAATTTAGGTTTAATAAACTTTCCAATGCTTTTACGGTTGTAGCTTCCGTGCCTATACCTGGTCCCATTCCAATGGCATCAAAACGATCAATATTCGCAAAATTGCTAATTATTGTTTCGTTATCATCGCTAATATGCATAGCCTCAGGAATCATAGATTGAATTATTACCTGTCCAACAGCTGGTGTTTGAACACTTAGTAGACCGAGACCACTTCTTAAAGCTGCGGAACCTGATAAAACAGCTGCGCCCATTTTACCTTTAGAACCTGCGACAATTAAGGCATGACCAAAATTGCCTTTATGGGCAAACTTCTCTCTTTTCTTTATTAATGATTGAATAAAAACATGGTCTAGGATATAGTTCTTAGTTTCCGTTTCTTCATAATAGGCATTGGATAAACCAATATCTACGATAGACCATTTTCCAACAAACTGACCATTTTCCGGGAATAGAAAAGCCAATTTAGGCACTTGAAAACAAATGGTATTATGCGCTTTTACGATGTAGGGGTTTTCTTTGGAACTTTTATCTGCGAATAGACCAGAAGGAATGTCTATAGAGACCACTGTTTGTTTCGATTCATTTATAAAATTTATAGTATCTGCTGCAATTCCAATTATTTGTTTGTTCAAACCGGTGCCAAAAATTGCATCAACAATTAACTCATTGCCATTAAGTAGAGGCAAATCTTTTTGCTCAAAAATCTCAAATACTTTTACTGCATTTCTTGATTTAAGTCTTTTTTCATTTTCAATAAAGTCATCACTTTGTTTGTCTGCGTGCATGACCGTATACGTGGTAATCCTTTTACCTTGTTCAGCTAAAAGTCTAGAAATTGCTAGACCATCTCCCCCATTGTTGCCACATCCACAGAAAACTAAAATTTCATTTTTATTGGGATAGGTATTTATGATAAATTCAGTACAAGCAATGGCAGCCCTTTCCATTAAATCTATAGATGATTCGGCATTGGCTTGAATAGTGTATTGGTCCCAAAGGCGGACTTGATCGTTTGAAAATAATTTTAATGCTTTCATGAATTAAACATCAAAATTACACTAATTTAACGAATGCTAAATTGATTTGTATTACCAATCGTATCTTAAATCGAAATCTACACTATATCTGGATTTTAAATACCTTCCATTATGCATTTTGGGACGCCAAGTTGGCTGTCTTTTGAAGATACGTATAAGTTCATCTTCCATTATTTTGTACAACTTTTCTGTATACGTATCTGATGGTCTTTTTCTTTCAACTGTAATATTTTGAATTTTGCCATCAATATATACATCAAAGAAGACCTTTAAACGGCAAGTAAACTCCTCTTCAATCAATTGTTGAGGAATTACAATATTATCATTTAAAAAATCTAAAAAAGCATAATTACCGCCTCTAAACTCAGCGCGTCGAGAAACGCTTTCATAAACTAGTTCTTCACCAAAACTGTTGTATGTTTTGGGTTTAGTTTGATGAGGTTCTATGATCGACCTTAATACTTGAGATTTGTTTAGGTAAATCCCTTTTTCAAAAACATCCAGTTTGGTTTTATTTATAAATTTATTCTTACTTGAAAACAGATCAAAAGTGTCTAAAGAATTTGAAACCTTATTTGATTTCCGTATAAATATTTCTAAGGTCAAAGTATTGCTATCAGTAACTATAGGTGATGAAAAGTTCTTTCTAAAAAACTTCAAAACTTTAATATTTTGAGCTGAGGTAGGATTAAGCACTGAATCAAAGGTATACATTCCGTAACCATTATTACTAAAATGTAATATCATATTTCCTGGCTTAAGACTTTTGAAATTCTTGGGATTTTTCTCAAAAAAAGAATAGAGATATTGGTAGACACTAAAGCGTTCAGCTTGATAAAAAGAAGAGTCAAACACTTCTATAGGCTCTGAGAATGTATATCTTGGTTTAGCCTGCCTATGAATTTTATGAACTACATGAGAAAAAAGCATATTATGAAGCAGCAAAAAACCAATCGTTACTACAATTCTTGAGGCTAAAAAATATTTGGTTTTTGAAATACGCATAGGAGAATAAAATTGCTTGCTTATTGATTGGACTATTTTTTCCTTTTCAACGCTGCAATTCTCTTAGCAATTTTGTCAGCCTCTAGTGGATTTGAAAGCAGATATATTTGATAAATATTTTGCAAAGCAATGACCTGATCTGGGTCTAATTTCAAAGCCTGTAAGAAATTATTCTTAGCTTCAGAAAGTTTGTTTTCTTTTAATTTAACAAGACCGATATAAGCCCATGCATCAGCGCTTTTACTATACAATTTGTTATAATTTAACAAGAGTGATTCAGCTTGTTTCCATTTATTCAGCTTAATTTCAAGAACAGCATATTGTAAAATAAAGTCTAGCGATTTGCTGTTTTGTTCTACTGCTTTGGCTAAAAATGATTCTGCTTTAAGAAGATTATTTAACTTTTCAAAAGCTTTGGCTATTCGATAATTAGACCAAGCATCGAGTACTCCAGAATAATTATTTGAAAGATTTACGATAGACTTGTAGTCCTCTGACAAGTAATGAAGATGAATAAGTGTTTGAACATGAAATTGATTACTTGCATCTAATTTCTTACTGCTTTCCTTGGCTTTATTTAGGTAAAAGGGATTCGATTCAAACTTTTCAAAATAAGAAACATAGGCTTCAGTGACTGTGTTAACATCAGGCGAACTTGAAGTAATGCATCTTAGACCTTTTAGTTTACTTGGTTTTTTAACAGGCAAATTGCTTGGCTTACGAATATAATGGTCGTGCACCGAAACATGGGGAATATCTGCGGTTCCTGAAATAGGCATATGGCAGGCGACACAATTGTCATTTTGCTTGTTTCTTTTTGCTAATGACTCGGTACATTTTTTCTCTTGATGACAAGAAATACAAGTTTTATTAAACTGAATTGTATTGGTTTTCCTAACTGAGACGTGTGGATTATGACAAGAAATGCACGTAAAAGCAAGTTTGGTATTTTCTGCATTCAAATTGTTTTTATTGCTAGAGATAAAGCATTTGCTTTTTTGAAAACGTTCGGCATGAGCTGCCATAACGAAATCTTCGCCATCTTCATACTCAGGTGAAAACTGGTCAAATGTCTCGCTTAAAACCATTCCGGGTCTAAAGCTGGTAAAAGACTTATTTGGTTTTAAGACAGCATTGCCTTGTAAATGGCAGCGTTGACAAACATCAATTTGCCTTTGCCAAGACAATTTTCCGGGGTTTACAATGGTATAATCAACCTTTTTGTTGATGTCAACTGTATTGCCTTTTTTCATTTCTTGAACGTGCAATTGACCAGGTCCATGGCAACGTTCACAATTGATACCGTGGGGTAATTCATTGTATTGGTTTTCCGAAGCTTCAATTAGTTGAGGCATTGCGTTGTGGCAACTCATGCATTCCAAACCTATTTTACGGTTAAAACGTGAATTGTTTCCATTTTCAAAACCAGGAGGCAGATCCCACTTTCCTTTTTGCGTATAGAAAGTAATTGGTGCTTGGAATATATATCCATTTTCAGCGACCATATGTGAATTGGTATGGTGTCCAGAACCTACAATATAATTAATTTTCTCTGTTCGAGAATAAACGGTATCCTTATTTTCCATTCTGTATTCCTTCAAATAAAACACATTGTTTTTTAGAAATGGAAGGTAATAGAGGTTTAAAAACGAATCGTAAACTGGTTTTGGATTTGTGAAATTAGCTGAGGATTTGTGGACTGAAGCAGAGTCAAAACTCATGCCCATACCGGTTTGGATAAATGTTTCAAATTTATCTAAATGACAAGATTTACAGGTCTCTATTCCTACGTATTTAACCGAGTCGTTGTGGTTTAGGTATGGTGAAACTTGTTCAACTTTCTTTGTTTGACGGCAAAGGCTGAACGAGACAATAAAAATTAAACCTAATAATATGGAGCTTAATTTTTTTATCAAAACTCAAATTAATTCAATGCTTGGTAGGCAACCATACCACCGCTAAGACTGCGGACATTGTTGAATCCGTGTTGAACCATAAAAGCTTTTGCAGCAGCACTTCTTGCACCACTTCTGCAATGAATTATAACTTCACTATTTTGCCAATCTTCAAGATCATCAAGATTATCTTGCAAATCACCAAGTGGAATTAGGCGTGCACCAATATTAAATTCCTCGTACTCGTAAGGCTCTCTAACATCAATAATATTTAGAGTTTCACCTTGATTTAATCTTTGTTTTAATTCTTCTGCGCTTATATCATTCATAAGATTGTTTGATCCATTTTTGAAAGTAGGTATTGTTTTGTTCATCTAGCAATTCAAAGAAATAAATTCCATTGTTCAAATTGCTGATATTTACATTTTCTATGTTTTCACCTTGAAATTCTAATTGAACTTTACCAAGGCAATCGTATACTTTGATTGATTTAATTGAGTTCTCAGCTTTAATAAATACTTCTTGGCTATTGTTAGAAGGATTTGGATAAATGCTAATAGTTTTTGTGTTTACTGATTGATTTACGCTTGCAGGGTTATTGGTTTTGATTTCACGCCCCACTAGTGGTCTCATCATTACAGCGCCCGTAATGTTAGAGCTAACATTTTCCCAATATCCATTTAAGTTATAAAATAGATTGGGATTGGTCCCTCCTACTTTGGCATATTTATAATTGTTATCGTAACCAACATTTAGAATAAAATTGGTGTTTTGTTGCCATCCAATGAAAAAATCACCTTGGGACAAAATAACGGCAGTATCAAAAATGAAGTTGGTAAAACCATTAATTGAATCGGTGTAAACGGTACTAGGAATGTTGACCCTTTTCAAGATGACATCGGCACTGGTATTATTTGCCGGTGGTTCACTGATTTTTTTCCAAACCATAAGATTAAATGATTTGAATTGAACGTCAGCAACCGAACGGTTAAAGAATACAGAGATTCCCCTTAAAGTATCAGGTTTGAAGGACGTGAATTTCATAGCAGCATAACCTGGACCCGCAGGTAAAGAGCCATAGTCAAGGCCATATCCACCTTCAGCAGACCCATCATCGTAGGCAAAGTAATTGTTAAATCTTACCGTTTTGGTATATTCATTGTTATCGCCAATACTGTTGTAATTATCGGGCGTAAAGTCATTCGATAAAGGTGCAATGGTGTATTTCAGCTTAAGTAAAGGAGATTTACCAGACAAAGTATCAAAAGCAAAAGGCGTAAAATCCTCACTGCTATCAGAATTTTTGGTCACATTTCTCGCAGAGGAACTTAAAGGATATGAAATAATAATTTTATTGTAGACATTTCTAACTTCACATTTGTATTGAACGTTAACAGAAGTGTTGTTGTTATTTCTAAGTTTAACTCTATGAAAGGCTGATTGATTAAACGCAGGATTAGCCTTAAAATGGTCATAAGGCATACTTTCGTATATTTCTAATGGACCCACTGGTTCTGCATTTATGGCCACATCGTTTACTAGCGTATCGAATCTATTTCTAGAACTTTTCATTCGGATATAGTCAATATGCCATTGGTTCATATTACCAGTTGTTTTGCCATAATTGATAAATCTAAATTGGAAATTGGAATTAAGATAAATAGGATTTAAAACACCGACTAAGACTTGTTTAAATGGTTTTACAGAAGAACCGGTGGCTTTCCATACTGTTTTCCAAAATCCATTTAAATCTTTAAATTTAAGAACCAATGAATCTGTTTTATCCAATGGGTCTCCAATGCCTTGGGTTTGATAAAAAAAGCTTAAATAAATTGAATCTGCTATAGAATATGCAATTGTATTAAGTCCATTTTTATAGTTTTTTAAATTAATAAAATTAGAGGTAAGCGAATCGCTATGGCTGTGGGTTAAACCATTCAGTCCTTGATATGGTTTTCCTTTTTTGTCTAAATTATCAAAAGTGGCCACACCATAACTGGGTGCTGAAACAGCAAACTGGTTGTTGATATACACCATACTATCTCTCCAATACTTCATATTGGGGTATACGCTGCTGCTCGTAAAGTCATCGAAAAAAGGCAATTGAATGGTATCAATTATACTTCTTTTGGCGTTATTGCTTGAACTTGACTTATTTAAATAAATATTTCTATTTAAGTTAGAAATTATAGGTCCTTGAGAAAAAACCTGAGTGGTAATAGAAACAAAAAACGCAATACAAAAAATCTTCATAGATGCCATAGTAACTTTATATTTATGCATTTATTGTTTATTTGAAATTAATATTACAATCCATCAGTCGTTTCAATCTGTTCAGGTTGAATAGCATTGGTATCAGATAAAGACATTTTCTTAGATACAATGATATCTATTATAGACCCTTTTTCAAGTTGTGTATTAGGAGCAATATCGCGGCCTTTAAATTTCTGTCTAATAACTAGACCTGGGCCAAAGGTACTTTTAACAGAATCGACGCGTCCCAATTTCAATCCTGAATTTTGAAGCAATACTTTAGCAAGGTTTGAAGACCCGTTAATCAGTTTAGGCATTTTCACTTTTGGAACTATACCTGTATTAACTGTAACGTATATTTTTCTTCCAGGTTTAACCGACAAATCAGGTTGAGGATCTTGTTCAACAATGGTGTTGGGTTTCATATCCTCATTAAACACTGAATCTATAATCACCAATTCTAAATCATTATCATCTAGCAGTTCTGTTGCATTTTCAATTGGCATTCCAGAAACTTTTGGAACTTTGATACTTTGACCATGTCTTGTGTACCAACCTGTAAAGACCATTGAAAGAAATAGGTAAACGGCCAAAACAAGAATTGCCAAAAGTATTGTTTTAAACCAACTGTTACCTGTTATACTATTTTTCATTTTGTAAAATGCAAATTTGATGAAATTAAACTGAAATTACAAAAACAAGATTTCCCATTAGTGAGAAAAAATATTTCATTCTATTTGTTCGATAAAACAAATTCCTATGGTATATTTAAATATTTATGGGTTTGTAATGAAATCTGCCATTGAGGATTTGATTTAACGTACTCAATAATTAAAGGCAAAATTGATTCAGATTTAGACCATTCTGTTTGCAGATATAATTTACAATCAGGATTTAAGTCTTTGGTATACGATTCGGCCCATTGAATATCACTGTGGTGAAATATTACTGGTTTGAATTCATTTGCGATAGATAAAACTTCAATGATAGGGAATTTGAATTTTTTAGGTGAAAGACAAATCCAATCAGGGCTACCTTGAATAGGATAAGCTCCAGAAGTTTCGATGTGGGAGCGAATATTATTTGATTTGAGTGCGTCGATTAAAGGGGTTAAATCGTGCATAGCAGGTTCACCGCCAGTAATCACACATATTTTAGTTCCACTTTTTAAAACATTATCAATGATTTCTTGAACAGAAATTTTAGGATGCGCGTCTACATCCCAACTTTCTTTTACATCACACCATACACAACCGACGTTGCATCCGCCAAGGCGAACGAAGTATGCTGCATGTCCAGTATAGAAACCTTCACCTTGAATGGTGTAAAAATGTTCCATAACTGGATATAAAACATCTAGATTACTCATAGACCCAAGTGAAGTTTGTATGCTTTAAACGTATTGCTTAACAAAGCAGCGATGGTCATTAAACCTACGCCACCGGGTACTGGTGTTAGATATGAGGCAACTTCTTTAACTGATTCAAAATCAACATCCCCTTTTAAATAAAAACCAGATTTTCTAGAGGCATCATCTATTCGGGTAATTCCAACATCAATTACAACAGCACCAGGTTTAACCATATCTGAAGTTATAAAACCAGGTTTACCCAAGGCAACAATCAAAATATCTGCTTGCTTGGTATAATCTGAAATATTGATGGTTCTGCTATGACATAAAGTAACGGTAGCGTTTCCGAACTCAGTATTTGAAGACATTAACAAACTCATAGGTCTGCCAACAATATTGCTTCGGCCTACCACAACACAATGTTTACCTGTTGTTTGAATATTGTAGGCTTTCAACATCATCATAATACCAAGTGGTGTGGCTGAGACGAAACCTTCATCACCTTTTGCTAATTTCCCCATGTTGATATCATGAAAACCATCAACATCTTTATTTGGGTCAATTGTTTGGGTAATTAACTTTTCATCAATATGCTTTGGAAGAGGAGATTGCACTATGATGCCATCGATATCATTGTTATTGTTGTAATTGTTTACGATGGTAATCAATTCATCTTGGGTGGTTTCTTCTGCTAGTCTTAATACTGTAGAATTAAAACCCAAAGCAATACTATTTCTTTCTTTGCTGTCAACATAAGTTCTGCTAGCGCCGTCATTTCCAACAAGAATAGCAACCAAATGTGGTTTTCTGTATCCTTTTTGGGTAATAATATCCAATTCTTGACGAATTTCTTCCTTAATGCTTTCAGCTGTCTGTTTACCGTCCAATAGTGTCATAAAAAATTACTGCAATATTACGCTGAATTTGCGGTTTATGCTTAAATTTGTGACACTAAATATGATTAAAACGCGCTTATTTTTTTGCTTGGCTATAATATTGACCGTTTATTCGTGTCGAACAAGCACTGAAGAGACTGTTTCAAAAGGCACTGAATACTTCCCTACTAAAATTGGTACTGTCCATTATTATCAGGTTGATACAGTGGTATACGATTTGTTTAAAAAGGAAATTGACACATTTTCAAGTGTGGTAAGAGAAGAAGTGGTGGAAAAATTTCAAGATGCCACGAATGATACGGTCTATCGAATAGAGTTAAGTAAATTTAGTGACATTAGTGCTGAATGGGAAGTGTTTAGAACATTTGAAAGGAAAATAATTGACAATTATGCAATTGAAAAACTAGACAATAACACTGAACTAAAAATGATTTTCCCAATTGCTTCATACAAAACAAAAGGTTCAAGTTATACATGGAATATCAATATGTTTAACCACTATGATCCTTTAGCCGTTAAGTTCACATCTATTTTCACAAGTTTTCACAATGGTATAAACCCTTATAATAATTGCGTTTCAGTGAAGATTAACAAACCAATTATAGGAAGAGTAAATCTTACAAGAACTGAAGTTTATGCAAAAGATATTGGTTTAGTCTACCGTTTTATTGAAAACACAAATTCATTAGATGATTCAAGTTTTTTAAGCGGAAGTGTTACCACAGTTAGATTGAAAAATTGAGGCTACTCTCCTTTTATATCATTTTGGGCATTTCATTGGCTGCCTGTAAAAAAGACCAGTTTGAAAGTGTAAATACTTTAAGCGATAAGAATTACATTTCAAACAAAGCAGGGTCTTATACAGAATATTCAGTGCAAGAAATCATTTATGATGATTTCAAAAATACTATTGACACCCTAAATTACCAATTAAAGGAACTCAATGAATCTTCATTTAAAGACAACCTTGGCAGAAATTCAATTAGAGTAGACCGTTACCAAAGATTTAGCGACACCTTAAATTGGGACTATATAAATACTTGGTATACTTCTTTCGATTTACATTCAATTGAGAGAGTAGAAAATAACATCAGAAAAACTATTATTTCATTTCCGATAAGCGAAGATGCCATTTGGAATTCTAATGAATTTAATATGGAATATGTAAACAATGTATTTTATACATCAGTTCACAAACCATACACAATCAACAACAATAAATACGATAGTTCAATTACGATTGAAAGTGTGATAACAAGCAATTCAGTTAAGGAAAGAGCCTACAAAGAAGTGTATGTCAAAAACATAGGGCTTGTTTATAAAAACATTGTTTTCATAGATAAAATAGGAATGCTGCAAAGAGGACGTAGATTGAATTACAAATTATTAAAGCATGTTCCTTAGAGTTACTTTTTTAATTTTATCCGTTTCATTTTTTAGCAATTTAATTGCATCATCAAACGATTCTAATTCATACTATCTTGTCTATTTTAAATACAAGCACTCTAGTAAATTTGACCTTCAACACCCTGAAAGGTATTTATCTCATAAGTCCATTGAAAGAAGGAAAAAGTATAAGATTAAAATAGACAGTTTGGATTTACCAGTTAATGCTAATTTTTTAGAAGGGATAAAAAACATAGCTGGAATCAGAATATTAGGCATAAGTAAATGGTTGAATGCAGTTGAGATTTCAATCAACAAAACCGATAACAGAACCGAAGATATTATTCAAAACATTCGAAGATTAGGATTTGTTAAAAACTTAAAATACTTAGGAACACTAGAGAATAAAAAACTTATAAGCGACAGCGTTGAAATAGACAATTCCTATTATTTAGAAGCTGAAAAACTGATTGCTTTGAAAAGAGATAGTTCTATTTGTTTATTTACCGATGCAGACTATGGCAAATCTTTTGACCAGAATAAATTCTTAGGTATCCCTGAATTAAGTCGTTTGACTGGGAAAATGAGCAGTTTTGAAATTGCAGTATTCGACGCAGGTTTTCACAATGCTTTTAAAGTGAAAGGCATGGAAGATTTGTTAGACAGTAAACAAATTGTACGTGATTATGTAGACCACGACAACAGCGTCTGGGAAGATGATCAGCATGGCTGCAATGTTTTAGGATTTTTGAAGACTTATAATCCAGGTCATTATATCGGCTCTGCTCCTTTTGCAAATTACACATTGATTCGAACAGAGAATGCCAATTTGGAATCCTTAACTGAAGAAATCAATTGGTTATTAGCCGCTGAATTTGTTGACAGTTTGGGCATCGATTTAATTTCTGCTTCTCTAGGTTATCATGCCTTTGATGAAAATATATTGAGTCATACTTATGAAGAAAGCACGGGCGATTCAAGTATCGTTAGTCGGGCTGCCAACCTCGCCTACCTGAAAGGAATCATGGTGGTAGTAAGTGCAGGAAATGAAGGAAATCAGTCATGGAGACATATAGGATTTCCATCTGATGCCATTCACGCCATAACCATTGGGGCATGTGATGACAAAGGATATCATGCAAAATTTAGTTCAATAGGCCCAACAATTGATGGAAGGATTAAACCAGATTTTATAGCTCCAGGTTATAAGGTGAATGTGGCTGCTGTTTTTGGTTTTTATTCTGGTAATGGAACATCATATTCAACTCCTATTTTTTCAGGAGGACTTGCCAATTTGATGTATTTGCATAAAAATACAAGTTTGGATTCTATAAAAATAGCTTTAAAAAACTCGGCTACACATAGACATTTACCTGACTCATTATATGGAAATGGTTTGGTTGATTTTGCCCTGGCATCTACTTTTTTAAATGGATTTTCTAACATAAAAGAAGATTTGTTTTGGGTTAATAAAAATGCCGTTTTATTCCAAGACTTGAATCTTTATTTTGCTTCATCGCAAATTCAAAATGTAAAAGTAACTGTTTCAACTACTATTAAAGGTAAAAGAAAAACCATTTACAAAAAGTCGTTTATATTGGAAAAAGGGCAAATTTTCGAGAGTGATATATTGTTGCAATACCTATTAGAAAAGAGGAAATTAAAAAAGAAAAAATGGCAATTGAACAATTTAGAATTGGTATTTGAAACCGCAAATGGCACTTTCCAGAAATCGTTTCAAATCCGATAATAATTCATGAATTGGATTTAATTGAATATCTTTAAATTTGTGGCACATTATGTTGCCAAATATTCCTGGATTAAAACACACGTCGAGTAATAATTTTTTCATCATGGCTGGCCCATGTGCTATAGAAGGCGAAGAAATTGCATTTGAGATTGCTGACAAAATCAATACAATTAGTAATAAATTAGAGATTCCATGGATTTTTAAAGGATCCTACAGGAAGGCAAACCGATCAAAATTAGATTCCTTTACAGGTATCGGAGATGAACTAGCTTTAAGCATCTTGAATAAAGTAGGAAAACATTATGGCGTTCCAACGGTAACAGATATCCATGAAACACATGAAGCTGCATTAGCCGCTCAGTATGTTGATGTGTTGCAAATACCTGCATTTTTGTTTAGACAGACCGAGTTATTGGTTGCGGCCGCAAATACTGGGAAGTTTGTAAACATTAAAAAAGGACAATTTGCAGCAGCAAGTGCGATGAGCCATGCTGCTCAGAAAGTAATAGATTCTGGAAGTGATAAAATCATGTTAACCGACAGAGGAAACATGTTTGGATATTCAGACATGGTGGTCGATTTTAGAAATATTACGTGGATGAAAGCCATGGGTTACCCAGTAATTATGGATATTACGCATAGCTTGCAACAACCCAATCAGAGTTCAGGTGTGACTGGTGGATTACCGGAAATGATAGAAACAATTGCTAAAGCTGCAATAGCAGTAGGTGCTGATGGTTTATTTATTGAAACACATCCTAGACCTAAAGAAGCAAAAAGCGATGGTGCGAATATGTTGCAAATAGACCTATTAGAGCCATTGATGGAGAAACTTCTTAAAATAAGAAAAGCCATTCTTTAAAAGAATGGCTTTCGCTATTAATTAAATTAGTCTTACATTACTTTTGACAAAAAGTTGTAATACGATTTTCTGGTATTATAAAAATCTTGAGATGTAATAGCCATTAAATCTTCTAGATTTTGATCAGATTCTATCATTTTCACATTGATGTAATTTGCTTTAGCAACTGCTTGAGCGCTTAGTGATTCATTCTTCAAGTTAACATCGTGTAAAAGCTCATCTGTATTGGAAGCCATAAGTCTGAATTTGTTTTCAAAATGTTCAACTTGACTTAAGATTTCTTTGTCGGTATTTTTACTAACTACTTCTTCAAGACGTTTCCTAAGCATAGGAATTTCGACAGCAAAAAAGTTAAGTTCTCTTTTCCAATCTTCGCAAAGAATATGGAGGTGTGTGATTGATTCTTTCATAACGTATAATATTATGAAGCAAAGTTAAATCTAAACCGAAAATGAGAACATGACCATGCTCATTAAAACAAAATTTTATGTGATTATTTACTCAAGCGGACCCAAGTGCAAAGAGGTAAATTAAAACCAGTTTTACAAGGCACAATTGATTCTCCCCAAACAGCCGAGGTATGGTAATGTGATTTCAGTAAATTAACCCCTATTGTGCCGCTGAGGCCCATACTGTATAGATTTAGTAAAACAAAACAATTGTTGTTGTCAGTTATTTGAGCACAATAATGAATAAGTTCATTGATTTGTTCTTCCAACACCCATTTTTCACCTGTTGGACCTCTCCCATATGCTGGAGGATCAATAATTATACCTTGATAAATATTTCCTTTATTGGCTTGTCTTTTTACAAATTTGAAAGCATCTTCAACCAACCAACGAATGTCCTTAGCATTTGACAATTGCTTATTTTCATTGGCCCAAGTAACAATGTTTTTTACTGCGTCTAAATGGGTAGTATCGGCTCCCGCATTTGCAGAAACTATGCTAGCGGCACCTGTATAGGCAAACAAATTGAGGACTTTTGGATTGTTGCCAATACGTTTAATTTCCTCATCTATAAAGTGCCAGTTGCTTACCTGTTCGACAAAAACGCCAAGGTGGCCAAATGAAGTACAAGACACTTTAAGTTTTAGACCCAAAGGTTTGTATTCAATTACCCATGAATTTGGAACTGGTTTAAAAAATGTCCACCCACCATTTTCATTCTGTGAATCTCTATGGCTTTTCTTTGAGTTATCGCGCACAAAACGGCCATGTGCTCTAGACATCCATTCAGAGTTAGGAAGTTGTTTAGGCCATAATGCTTGAGGTTCTGGACGAATTAGAATGTATTTACCAAAGCGTTCCAGTTTTTCTTCAAAACCACTGTCGATTAATTCATAATCGTTCCAAGGATATTCTTGTTCTAAAATCAATTTAAATCTTTTAATACGTTAACAGCTTCTTGAATGTAAATGTCTTTTTCGAATGATTTGTTCCAATCAGCTTTGATTTTTTTCTTAATATCATCAGAACCAATTTGCATGTCATCATCGCTTGCATTGATAATGGTGTATGATTGAATTGCTTTAATCATTTCATCATATTTTTTATTATCAATTTCAAGTTGCTTCATTTCCAATCTATATTCTTCAAGATTAAGAGTGAACCTTGTTTTTTTGTTTTGCTTTTCAATTTTACGTGCTAACTTTTCAATTTCGGCAAATAGTATGCTTTCAGAAATTCTCTTAGAGCTATTTACTACTGCATTTTTTATAGCCATTTCTCTGTTGTTGGTAATATTGTAAAATGCTGCTGCAATTTTATCAGAGCCTAAAGAAAATTTGTTTTCTTTTTCACCGAATTCTAAATATCTGTAGCGGTCAGGCATAATTATATCTGGAGTTACACCAACCAATTGGGTAGTGGTTCCATTGATTCTATAAAACTTTTGAATGGTTATTTTTAAAGAACCAAGTTTGTCATTTGATGAGGTTCTAAAAGCATCATCTAAATCGATGAATCTTTGAACTGTACCTTTTCCGAAGGTTGGAGTTCCAATGATAGCTGCGCGTTTATAGTCTTGCATAGCAGCAGCTAAAATTTCAGATGCTGATGCACTGTTTTCATTCACCATAATGGTTAATGCGCCATCCCATAGAACTGATTCATCTTCATCCTCAAGCACCTCAGGATTTGCATCTCTAGATTTTACTAGAGACATAGGTCCTTTGTCAATGAAAAGACCTCCAATATCAACAACATCCCCAAGAGATCCGCCGCCATTGTTTCTCAAATCAAGAATAATACCTTTAACATTATCTTTCTTTAATTTTTGAATTTCGATGGCCATATCTTTTGCACAAGAACGACCGTTTCTATCATTCATGTCAACATAAAAAGTTGGCAAATTGATATATCCGTACTTAACACCATTGTGTTCAATAATAGCAGACTTGGCATAGCTGTCTTCCATTACAACCACTTCCCTAACAATCGGAATAATTACTAAAGATTCATCAGGTTTTTTAACGGTTAATTTTACAACTGTTCCTTTTTTACCGCGAATTAATTTAATCGCATCATCAATTTTCATGTTGGTCACATCAACAGGTTCTGCATTGCCTTGAGCAACTTTTAAAATAATATCACCTGCTTTAAGCTGACCTTGTTTGTAACTCGGACTGCCCGGAACGATTGCTGCAACTTTTAAAAACCCATCTTTTTCTTGTAATTGAGCACCGATTCCTTCTAGCTTTCCAGACATACGAATATCAAAATTCTCTTTATCCGCTGGAGGAAAATAATTGGTGTGAGGGTCAAACATTTCAGTAATGCAGTTGATATACATACTTAATAAGTCAGTACGGTCAAATTTTTTCAAACGAGAAAACCACTCATTTTGATTTTTAAGGACTTCCCTTCTAGATTCAGCTTCAAGAGTATCGTATGATTTTACTTTTACAAAAGTATCTTTACGTTCTAGTGCTTTCTCTTGAATATCCATTTTTCTTGCAAGTTTTTCAAGCACTTGTTGCTTCAAGCTCTTTGACCAAAATAGTTTTTGTTCAGCTTCACTGGTCAAAAATTCAGCACTATCTTCATTAAAGACAAAATAGTCTTTTTGTTTGAAATCAAATGGTTTGCTTAATAGCTCTGTATTCCATTTTGAAATTTGAGACACACGTTCAGCATGCATGCTATTTGCTTCATCGAAAAAAACATATGAACCTTTCCTTGCTTGATCGTCTAATTCTTTTTTATATTTAGATAGTTTTTTGATGTCTTTAGCCAAGAAGAATCGCTTATCAGCATCTAATCTATCGATGTAAAGGAAAAATAGTTTTTCAGAAAAATCATCATTTATTTTTTGCGGTTGATAATGGTAATTTTCTAAAATTTCAACTATAGTTTGTGACAGTTTGGTTTCGTTTTGACTTGTTTCTCTATAACAAAAGGCAAGTGTTAGTAGAACAAATGCAGGAATTAATAAGAGGGAATATTTTATTTTTCTCATGTGGGCGTTTGAAATCATTCTTTTAGTGTGGTGAAAATATCGTGCCTAATTTATTTTATTTCAGTTGGAATTTGAATTGGCATGTTATTGTTTGGCGTTACTGGCATATTGGCACTGCCTTCAAGCTCAAGGGTATGGATACCTTGCTCAAAAACCAAATCAACGGGAATATTTTTAGCTTTTAATTTGTCTAAATCTTTTTGCAATTCGGCTTGTATCATACCTTTTTCGTTGATCAACTTTTTAACTCCTTCTAGATCACCATCACCTTGTAGTTTTATTATTAAAGCAGAAAGGCTGTTCATGGCCAGTTTCATTTTTTCAAAATCCACTTTATAGTATCCAGTTTTTGAATCTCTAACAAAAGCACCTTGCTCTTTAAAGTAATTAAAGCGAATCATGTTGGCTTGACCGTGGGCACTTGCTGCGCCGAATCGAACTGAACGAAAAATACCAGCCATAAAAGTTACATAATAATCCATTATTTCACCTTCAGTAAGAATCTTCTTTTCGAATAGTTGGGTGATCATATATAAACCAAGAATATCTGCTTTACCTTCTTCCAAAGCACTGTAATATGGGCCTAATGCTTCTCTCACAGTTCCTTTACCATTAATTGTGTTTTTAATACCTAAACCGTGTGCAACTTCATGAAACATGGTATTAGAGAAAAACGCATTAAACGTAACGTGTTTTCTTTGTTCTGGAGCAACCATTTCATTTGCAATAGGCACCATGATATAATCAAACTTAGCTTTAATTGCGTTTTTGAATTGACTTCTTCTTGTACCTTTTTCCAATTGTAATTTTTCATCATTTGGTAAATTTACCGCAATGGTTTTGCTTCCAGAATTACAATCACCTGCATAGTATATAATATCATAGGCATTGAGTTGACTGCTGGTTCCAGCTTCTTCCTTTTTGTATTTTAAATCTACTGGAAGGTTCTTTTGTAAATCAGGTAAAAAGGCCACATATTTTTCAAGTTTTTGACTCCAAACCATATCTTTCACTAAAACATAAGCTTCATAAGCTGTTTTGTTGCCATATAGTTTGTCTTCATAATTTTCAATTGGTCCGATAATGATGTCAAATTGATTAGACTTCATATCCAACCAAATTCTATCGCTTTCATCGTATTTATTAGACAATAATGCTTCAGAACGGGCTTTCAAGTACACTTTAAAAGAAGAATCTTTGAAAAAATCGGCAGCCATTTTTAAACACATTGAAGCTTCAAACAACATTCTTTGGTATGCCTCTGTATAAGGGACAACTTTTAATTTGTTATCTTCTCTAACAATAATGGTATAAGGATCTGATTTAAGAGGATCACTCAAACTGTCATATTCGCTTTTGCGCATATCAGCAGGATAGAAATTAGCACCAAGTGGTTTGGGACCTACACCTTTCACAAATGGTCTATTTTCATCAAGTCTATCCCATGGACCATAATTGATATCCATGTATTTTCTGAGATTGGGATTTGTTATCGAATCGGTGATTTGACTGCCCGCATATGCTTGCATCCTAAATATTTCATCCATTAATTCTGCTGCACGAATCAATTGTTTTAAACCTTCGCGTTCTAGAGGATCAATCAAAGAAGCATCGGTGCTTAATTTAACATTCTTATAAGCCTCTAATTTAATTTTAATACTATCTTTCTGTGCTGCAAAAGAACTTTGAAAGACCAAAATGGAAAGTAAAATGAAAATTTTATTCATAACAAAGTTCAAATATAACCGAAATTAGAATATAGGTCATTTAGATTCGAGAGAAATATTAATTTTAAGGTTAAAAATTACATTGATTGTAATAGCGTAAACTGTTTACCAGGCAAAACAGTGAGAATATTTTTCAATTCTAGGTTTAAAAGAATAAAAGCCAATTGATTTAATTCAATATTGGTCAAATAATAAATTTGGTCTATTGTCAACTTTTCATTTTTCAAATGTTTGATAATTTCCATTTCCCTTTCGTTTAGGGAATGGAATAAATTGGGGCTAAAACTTAATTTGTTTTTATTGTTAGTTCCAAGGTTTAAGTCAGCAATCAAACCTTCAATATCTGTTATAATAGCCGCTTGATTTTTGTGAATGAGGCGGTTGCATCCGGTGCTCCAAAGATCATTAATTTTTCCAGGCAAAGCATAAACGTCACGGTTGTATTGATTGGCTAAGTCTGCTGTTATTAAGCTACCTCCTTTTACACCACTTTCAACAACAATTAAAGCGTCGCACATACCCGCAACTATTCTATTCCTTTTGGGGAAATTTTCTTTAGTTCCAGGAGTGTGGTAACAATATTCAGTTAATAACCCACCGTTTTCAAGCATTTCCTCAGAGAGTTTATAATTTGAACTTGGATAGATAGTTGCTAAGCCGTGCCCAAGAACACCAATAGTCGGGATTTGCAATTTCAAACATGATTTATGTGCATTGGTATCTGTTCCACTGGCTAATCCACTGACTACTGTAACATCATAATTTTTCAAAGTTTGAATCAACTCTTCTGTAAATTGTTTTCCATAGTAAGTAGACTTTCTTGTTCCGACTATAGAAATTACTTTTTCAGAGTTCAAGTTGCTGTTCCCTTTGTAAAATAAAACCAAAGGACAATCATCGCAATGTTTTAAGCGTTGAGGATATTCTTTGTCTAAATAGAAATAGGCTTGAATTTTATTTTTAGATAAAAGTTCAATTTCTTGCTCTATGGCTTTAAAATCTTGAAATTTAGAAATACTAGCTGCAGTAACGGTTCCAATACCCGGGATTTTTTTCAACTCAGATTTTTTCTGTTTGAAAACCGCAGAAGCGCTTCCGCAATATGCAATTAAATTTTTGGCCAAATTTGGTCCAACCCCATCAATTTTGGTGATGGCAATTTGGTACATCAATTCTGAATTTTTCATAATAAAATTAGATTTTATTATTCAGAAGATAGATGATGTGAAAACAAGTTAATGTTTTACTATTAAGTAAAATTTCAGGGATGTAGATGATAAGTGTATTTTTCATAATCGTTTTCTCAAATTTATTAAAAAATACTGAGAAAAGAAATATGAAAATTACAAAAGAGTAAAATTCAGCTTCTATTTATTAGATGCTAAGAGGCTTTTTCTTTTTTGCTAAAATAGAAAAATCAGTTTCAACAGCTTTAATGGTATTTGACAATAAGCCTAAACCAGTTATTTCCATTTCAACAACATCATTGGGTTGTAGCCATTGTGGTTTGAAATCTTTATTGTTCAACAAGCCTGTACCGTTTAATTCAAGAAAACATCCAGTACCAACTGTACCCGAACCAATAACGTCTCCAGGAAGAACATCAACACCATAAGCGCAACGTTCAATGATTTCAGCGAAAGTCCAATCCATATCAGCGACGCTACCTTTACTTACTTCAATACCATTAACACGGCAAGTCATTTCAAGGGCATAATTGTTTCCAACATGGTTGTTTTTTGCGGGAACTTTATATTTTTCTAATTCATCAGGGGTTACCATGTAAGGTCCGATGACGGTAGAGAAATCTTTTCCTTTTGCTGGTCCGAGATTTAACAACATCTCTTCCATTTGCAGAGTTCTAGCACTCATGTCGTTCATGATCATGTAACCAGCTATATATTCATCTGCATTTTCAGCTTTGATATTTCTACCTTTTTTTCCAAGAACGACTGCCACTTCAAGTTCAAAGTCTAATTTTTGGAAATGATCTGGCATACACCAAATTTCTCCTGGACCTTGAATGGCATTATGGTTGGTAAAATAAAAAATTGGATACTCATCAAATTCAGGAATCATAGGCACACCTCTATTCCTTCTAGCTGAGGCAACGTGTTGTCTGAAGGCATAACCGTCTCTGCAGCTTGTAGGATTGGTGATTGGCGCTGTAAGTATTTTCTCATCATAAGATAAAGAAGTACTTTCAATTTTACCTTCAAGGATTAACCTTTCTAGGTTGCGCATTTCATCCATGCCTTTTTCACCTGAATTAAGAAATTCAAGCATATTGTTGGGCAGGCTAGCATGACTTTTATTTACGTCATATATATTTCCATTAACCAAAAGTCCTAATCTTTGACTTTGATTTTGGTTGATAAAAGTAAGGATTTTCATTTTATTTGAATGTTAGCAAGAAAGACTTAAGACCGCTAATATTTGGCACAGTCATGTTATCAGCACCTTTTTTATTAGACAACAAGATAGAGAACCAATCGGTCATATATATGGTTTTAAACAATTGAGTAAGGCTTGAATTGTCTAAATCGATTTCATAAATTGTGTTGCCTTGTTTTTCAAGCAATTGTTTAAGGTAAGCGAAACGACCTTTATTTCTGTCGTTAGATTGGCTATTTAAGAAAATGAAATTACTTGGCAATGCACCATAATATGTTTCAAATACATTGTGATTTGCTTCAGGAAGAACATTTATAAATGCTTCAACTTTTGCATTTTCTTGAATTTGTTGGCAAAAACGAATGCCAATTGATTCAGTAACACCATCAGCAACAATAGTGAATTTGTTATTTAAATGGCTTTCGAAACAATCTAACATTGCATTAGCTCTGTCTTGCTCTAATTGAACATTGTTGTAAATGCTAGAAATAGATTTTAGTTCTGGAACTAAATCAATTCCAAACAATTCAGACAAGATTAATAAATTATAAGTCAATGAAAAACCTAAGGCCATTCTTGGTTGGTAACCAGTTTCTACGATATAGTAAGGAACGTTGTCTCTTTTTACCCATTCAAGCAAAGTACCACCTGAAGTGATACATACAATTGTGCAAGATTTACTTCTTGCTTCTTCATACATGGCCAATGTTTCTTCAGTAAGACCGCTGTATGAACTAAGAATAACCAATGAATTAGATGAAGCATAAGCAGGCAATTGATAATCGCTGTACACTTCTATTGGAAGATTTACTTTATCGGCAAAGTATGATTTAGCTATTCTACCACCGATTCCTGAGCCACCTAAACCACCAATAACAATATTGGTAAATTGAGAAGATTTCAAGCCATGAGATTTGAAATTATCAAGTGCAAATTGAATTTGGTGGTAAAAATTTGTTAACGCGAATTCGTGATTTATTTGTGTCATTATATTAAAATTTGCTGCGAAAATAACCATTTTAATGTTTTATTTATCAAATTTTATTGTTATATTATAACTTTGCAAATATTTTGAATACCGAAGAAACCATAGACGAACAAGATTTATTTGAGCATTATAGATTTGTTGCAGACAAAGGCCAAGAGCCAATGCGCTTAGATAAATTTCTAACGATGCGCATAGAAAATGCAACCCGAACTAAGGTTCAGAAAGGTATAGAAGTTGGCAGTGTTTTGGTAAATCAAAGACCTGTAAAGAACAATTATCAGATAAAACCAGCAGATATCGTTACGGTTGTTTTACCAAATCCTCCTAGAAATCCAGAGTTAATTGCTGAGAATATTCCAATCAATATTGTTTATGAAGATGATTCATTGGTTTTAATTAATAAAAATGCGGGTATGGTTGTTCATCCTGGGTACAATAATTATTCTGGCACATTGGTCAACGCCCTTTTATTTCACATTAGTAAACTACCAGAGTATTCAGATGAAATGAGACCTGGATTGGTCCATCGTATTGACAAAGACACCAGTGGTTTAATCCTTGTAGCAAAATCTGAGACTGCATTGGTACATTTGGCAAAGCAGTTTTACGACCACAGCATTAATAGAATATACCATGCCTTGGTTTGGGGTGATGTAAAAGATGAAAATGGAACTATTGTAGGAAATATTGGAAGGGATTTAAGAGACCGAAGATTGTCAGCGGTGTTTGAAGACCCAAATATTGGAAAACATGCTGTTACCCACTATCGGGTTCTTGAAAGATTTGGATTTTGCACACTTATAGAATGTAAATTAGAAACTGGAAGAACCCATCAAATAAGAGCGCATATGAAACATATTGGACATACGTTATTTGCCGATGAAGCATATGGTGGCCTAAAAGTTCTTGCACATAGTAAGTTTCCTAAATTCGATTCTTTTATACAAAACTGTTTTGAAATTATG
>JAOASJ010000045.1 GCA_030158725.1 Bacteroidia bacterium | reverse complement strand
TCGTGAGAACGCTTCACTTCGTTTCGCTTAGTTCTTGCTCTTGCTGTTTTTACTAATTTCCATATTTGAAAGATGATATATGATATATACCTTTGCCCCATGTTAGGTGCTTGGTTGGCGAAAGTATTTGTATGGTCTATAATCTGGAAATGGATTAAACGCATAGTCTTGGGTTTTTTCATTGTCAGCATAGGCTGGGTTTTGTTGTATAAATTTGTCCCCGTACCCCTCACCTTCTTTATGTTGCAGCGCTGTGTTGAACAAAAAGTGGAGGGCGAAACCGTTCAATTAAAAAAAGACTGGGTTTCAAGAGACGAGATTTCCGACTATGTTGAATTGGCAGTTGTTTGTGCTGAGGATCAAAATTATTTGAAGCACAATGGATTCGATTTTGGAGCCATTGAAAAAGCCATGAAATACAACGAGAAGATGGAAGACAGAGGCAAAACCAAACGCCGCGGTGCTAGTACCATCAGCCAACAGACTGCAAAAAATGTTTTCTTATGGCATGGCAGAAGTTGGATACGCAAAGGATTTGAAGTGTATTTTACTTTCTTAATTGAAACGCTGTGGAGCAAAAAACGCATTATGGAAGTTTACCTAAATGTAATAGAATTAGGCAATGGCGTGTATGGCGTTGAGGCAGCTTCACATGAATACTTAAATAAATCGGCAGCGAAATTAACGATCAACGATGCAGCTTTAATGGCAGTGGTATTGCCGAATCCCAGAAAATTTTCTATAGCCCACCCAAGTGGATACACGCTTAAACGCCGCGCTTGGTGCGCACAACAAATGCGTTTTTGGGGTTTAAAATTAAACTACGACAAATCGAACGACGAATAAACCGAGTAGTTTCTACTGCCCCTGATGGCAGTGGCAGCGCCTAGGGTTCATGGCCTCGTGTTTGCTGGCATTGCAAAGCGCACGGCAGTAAGCTCATGCAAGCCATACAAACACAGGACAGGAAAACTTGGCCTATAACGGACAGCAGGAAAAGGCAGACAAATTAATTGACTAATTTTTAATCAACTTAATTGACTTGTTTTCAGAACTGCTTTGAATAATTAAGGTATAAATTCCAGCATCTAAAGTGTGTAAATCGAGTTCAGCATTGGCTTCTACGTTCAGTTTATACACTACTTTTCCTAACACATCAATTACTTGCACGCTTGCGTTTTCCGCATTTTGAATCTTGATGCTGTGGGTGAAAGGATTAGGGTAAACGCTATTATTTGAAAGCGCTTCCGTTTGCAATGACAGGGTGTTATTGCCTTGAATGCAATTGTTCAAAGTGGTGTCGCAGCTCGTTAATTTGATGCAAACTTTGTAATTGTTGGTGTTGTAAAAGGTATGCACCAAGGTGTCTTTGTCAGTGTAAGCTGCTTGTAGCGTATCGTTGACATACCATTCGCGGACATAGTTGCGGGCCAGTAATGTCGGGTTGTCGTTTACAAAAACAGAAGGCAAAGTAGCGGTATTGCGCACTACTTTTATATCTTTACTAATTGGATAAAACGGATTGTTAACCGTGTAGAAAACGCCGTAAAATCCGCTGTCAGAACCAGTGCCATTGGTTTTAAAAATAATGTACATTTTACTACTTGTGGTGTTGAAGACCGGCGACTGACCATTGTTTGCTGAGGTTAAAACCGCCAAGCGTTTGCCTGCAACTACCGTATCAGCATCGTAAATACTCAAGGAATCGGCGGTATTGCTGAGGCGCAATTGGTAAAATTTAAGGGTTATATTTCTTCCATTGCTTGGGGTAATTTTGATAAACGAACGTGTGCTCAAACCTTGGTTGTTGCTGTAATTCATATTCATACCACCATCGTCGATGATGCTACCATACTCTCTATAAATATGGTTGTCGCCTTTCGGTCCGTAGGTTCCGTAACCCAAATAAACAGAACTTGACTCAAATACTTCAATGTAGCAGGTTTTACTTTCTATGGCAGAGGGACCAGTCATGTTACTGGCTTTTAAAGTAATGGTGTAACAGCCTGGCAAGTCGAATTGAAATTGAGGATTTTTAGAATATTTACCTTGTCCGTATAAGAGAGGATCGGCAATAACATCGCCGCTATTTAGCGCATCAGCACCTTTCGAATCGAGAACCGACCATTCCCACATAAGCGGTGAATTTGTGCTTAGATCTTCCATTTCGATTGTTTCATATTGTTCAATAACACGTTTGCACGATTTGAAATTTGCCACCGGAACCTGAGCAAAAGCGGATATTGAACACGAAATTAAGAATAGAAAAAGTGAAGTTTTAAATGTTTTGGTAAAGTTTGATTTCATAATTAGAATTGAATTTTAGTTGTAGTACAAATTGCAGAACAAAGTTAATTGAAATCTGAATTCGAATGGGATTAAAATTAAAAATGACCAATTGATGAGGAATAAATGACTTGAAAATGACACGATTAAGAATTGTCCAATTTGAATAGGCGCTTAAAAAGCGAGAATTTGATTTTAAATTTTCGTTAAAAAATCTTACTTTTGCCCCATCTAATCGAGTCTCAGCACAATTTCATGAAATACAAACGCATACTACTTAAACTAAGCGGTGAAGCCCTGATGGGTGAACAGCAATTCGGAATCGACCCTAAGGTTCTTGAACAATACGCCAACGAAATTAAAGAAACAGCTGCACTAGGTGTAGAAGTTGCCGTGGTAATAGGTGGTGGCAATATTTTCAGAGGTGTGCAAGGTGTTCAAGGTGGTGTGGTAGACAGAGCGCAAGGCGATTACATGGGCATGTTGGCAACTGTTATCAATGCTATGGCATTACAAGGTGCTTTGGAAAAAATTCATGTAAAAACCCGTTTGTTATCAGCCATTAAAATGGAACAAATTTGCGAGCCTTTCATTAGAAGACGCGCTGTTCGTCACCTAGAAAAAGGCCGTGTAGTTATATTCGGTGCTGGTACAGGAAATCCTTATTTCACTACCGATACAGCAGCCTCTTTAAGAGCTGTTGAAATTGAAGCAGACTTAATTCTAAAAGGCACCCGTGTAGACGGTGTGTATACCGCAGATCCTGAGAAACACAGCGATGCAACCAAATTCGACACCATCACTTTCAGTGAAGTTTACGAAAGAGGTTTAAGCATTATGGACCTTACAGCTATTACCCTTTGTCAAGAAAACAAATTGCCAATTTTGGTGTTCGACATGAACAAACAAGGCAACTTGAAACGCTTGATGGAAGGCGAGAAGGTAGGGACATTGGTGCATTAAGCTTAAACTAAGGTTTAAGCTTAAGCAAGAGCAAGAGGGTTGAGGAGGGCAATCGGAGATGCTTCTATATTTCGTTGCTAAACGATATTTTGGTAACG
>JAOASJ010000044.1 GCA_030158725.1 Bacteroidia bacterium | reverse complement strand
GACCTGAAATGATGCCAAATTCAATCGACTATCCCATGCCCATAGGTTTGGCGACCGAACGAGCGTGTATCGAAATAACCGGCACCGGTGAAGTACTTACCAACTGCTGAGCATACGTGCCCATGAAGAAACTATTGGTTTGTTCTGTTTCGGTCATGATGCTGATAAGGTCGCAACCATGGAGTTGTGCAAATTTGATACAATCTTCCGCGATGTTGTTGCCATAGCTTTCATCAAATTGGGTTTTAATGCCTTCTTTGTTGAGGATTTCTTCGATTTGTTGGGCGTATAGGGCAAGTTTTACACGAGAGTCGTCGCCTTTAACTTTTGTGGTGTTAAAGATGAGTACTTCGGCGTCAAAACCTTTGGCGAGTTTGGCTACCCAATTCACTTTTTGGCGGGTTTCTTCACTGTCGTCGAGCGGCAACATGATTTTGTGAAAACCGTTGAATGCCCCTACATCATTTTGAAGCGTAAGCACAGGACAATGCGAAGTGCTTATAACTTTGAAGGCATTGCTACCTACCCAAAGTTGTTGCCAACCAGTAAGACCATATGCACCCATGATGATTAAATTGGCATTGGTTTCTTTTTCGGCTTTGATGATTTCACGGGCAATGTTTCCACTGCGTTCCATGAAAGTAAAGACGGCGTTTTCTGCACCACAAATGTTTTTAACTGTTTCCAACAGATTGTCTGGTGTTTTGTCGTTTACGACATGGATTACATTAAGTTTTGAATTGTGGATTTTTGAAATTGCAATTGCTGTTTTTAAAGCACCGATTGCAGAAGGGGAATCTACAAAAGGAACTAGAATAGTGTCAAGATTAATCATAGGCTTTGAGATTGTTAATTAAACAAATTAAAGTAAAATATAATTAAAAAACAAAACTTTATCTCATTTATTAGGACTTAATTTTCAAAAAAACACCGAATTTTTATAGACTTTTTTTATAGGATAAATGCTTTTAAATGACTTAGTTTGCGGGGTGTCAGGAATCTACGTTCATATCCCATTTTGCAGGCAATCGTGTATCTATTGTAACTTTTATTTTAAGACTGGAAAAAAGCAAGCCCCGAGCTTAATTGAAGCTTTGCTCAAAGAGCTTGAAATGAAAAATAAGGGAGAAGACTTTGAATTGGAAACCTTGTATTTCGGCGGCGGGACACCATCGTACGTTGAGCCTGCGGAAATTGAGCGCATTATTGAAAAAGTAAAGCAATTATACCCCAAGCATAAGTTAAGGGAGATTACCTTGGAGGCCAATCCTGATGACATGAGTCTTGAGAATCTACACGCGTGGAAAGCCATGGGCGTGACCCGTTTTAGCGTGGGTGTTCAAAGTTTTTACGACGAACATTTGCAGTGGATGAATAGAGCGCATACGGCTATGGAAGCGGAATTGGCTTTGGCCTTGGCTGCGGAAATGGGTTTTGAGTTGAGCTTAGATTTGATCTTTGGGATACCCAATTGCAGCAATGAGCAATGGTTGCACAATTTGAATAAAGCGGTATCGTATCCAATTAGTCACTTGTCATGTTATGGCTTGACTTTGGAAGAAAATACACCTTGGAAAAAGTTAATAGAAAAAGAGAAGTACGAAGCCCCGAATGAAATGGTGGGAGCGGAGCAGTTTCAAATGACCATGAATTTCATGCGTGAAAAAGAGTGGTTGCATTATGAAATAAGCAATTACTGTTTGCCCGATAAAATGGCGGTTCACAATACGTCTTATTGGCAAAACAAACCGTATATAGGAATTGGCCCTTCTGCACATTCTTACAATGGTGTTACACGCACGTGGAATGTATCTGATATCAATGCCTACGTGGAATCGATTGGCAAAGGCGAAGTGCCTGAAACCATAGAAGAATTGAGTGCAGAAAACAAATACAATGAGTATGTGATGACCAGTTTGCGCACAATGTGGGGCTGCGATATTGAGCATCTCAATACATTTGGATTGGAGAATTTCGAGTTTCAGGAACGCGTTGTTTCGTTTATGGAACAAGGATTAATAAGACAAGAAAATTCAAGAATATTCTTGACAGAAGAAGGCAAGTTGTATGCCGATGCGGTAGCTTCTGAATTGTTTGTCTAATAAAAAAAGGCCCTTTTTTCAAAGGACCTTTTAAAGTATTTTTATTTATTTTGATTATGCTGTAACAGCTGAACCAGCCATGATGCTATCGAAAATGGCACGTCCATCGGTGTTAAGCAAATGCTCTGCGAAACATCTTTCAGGATGCGGCATCATACCGAATACATTTTTACCAGCGTTGCAAATACCAGCGATGTTGTTAAGTGAGCCATTCGGGTTGCTTGCTTCATTCACTTCACCATTTTCACTGCAATATCTGAACATTACTTGACCGTTAGCTTCAATAGATTTAAGCGTTTCTTCATCGGCGTAATATCTGCCTTCACCGTGGGCGATAGGCACTTTGTATGCTTTGTTGTCGTTCAACAAATTGGTGGTTTTAAGGTCGGTGTTTGCCGGTTTTAAAAACACATTGTCGCAAATGAATTTTTGTTTGTTGTTGCGCAAAAGAGCACCTGGCAATAAACCGCTTTCACAAAGGATTTGAAAACCATTGCAAATGCCCATAACGTATCCACCGTTGTTGGCGTGTTCGATAACGCTTTGCATGATGGGGCTAAGTTTTGCGATAGCACCACTTCTAAGGTAATCGCCATAACTGAATCCACCAGGAAGGAATACGAAATCAACACCCTTCAAGTCTGTGTCTTTGTGCCAAAGTTCTTGAACAGGAGAATTAGAAATTGCTGAAAGGGTTTCAATTAAGTCTTTGTCGCAATTTGAACCGGGAAATATTACTACACCAAATTTCATTTGCTGCAAAGTTAATCATTTTGATTGAGGAAGTTATTAGCGAAAAATACACAATTTTATTTCATTAATGCTTTCAGTATATTTGCCTCAAGAATGAAGCATAAAACTGTGAAAATAAAACTATTTTGCTTGCTAATTACGCTTGGTTTATCAGGTGCACTGTCCGCTCAGAAATACGGTATCAGTATTGAAGCGGGGTATCAAAAAGGTATACAAACCAAAAATAAAAACGATGCACCTTATCCTTCAACAAAGTCTTTTTCATTGGGTTCAGGTGTTAGCAGACAATTGATGTTTCATGTATTTCCAGACAGTTCCAATTGGTTTTTTTCTACAGGATTGTTTGCCTTATCGGGCAATGGAGTAGAAAATGCGCGTTATATTTCGGCAGATGGAAGAACAGAAATGCACCAAACTTTAAGTTTGAATTCTTTGAGGTGGATTAACAAACTGACCTATGGTTTTCATGTTGGACGTTTTGAATTGCAATTGTCGGGTGGAATAGGATTGCCAATAAGCAACAAATTAATTGAAGATACTTATGTGAGCGATTCTAGTTTTAGTAGCCACACAACTGCGGAGATTAAAAGTTTTAAGTCCTTGGCCTTTATGGGTGGATTGGGTATTAATACAACGGTGTTTAAAAACTTTGAGTTGTTTTTGAATGCCGATGTGTATTTAATGAATGCCAATATTAAAAGCAGAAAATTGACTTCTTATTCGGATTCTAGAAATAGAAGTTTGGAAGAGGTATACCAAACAGTAGCTAGTCGTGAATACGAATACCACACCGATGTAAACTTGATTCGCAACAACCAAGATGTATTGCCAAGTCTATTTAACAAAAACAAGGCAACTGACAAATTAAGCTATGCCCAATCGTTCAGCAGCATAGGGTTGCAATTTGGTTTTCTATATTTATTCTGATTTTGAGTTCCAAGAAAATTATTAGTTATGTATATCCTCAGGTCATAGAAGAGGGGACAACTGAATTGGGGCAGAAGTACGAGGTAAATTACGAGAATGGCATTAAGGTTTTGAATTCTGAAAATGCCAATTACAGTTTTGGTAGTTTGCATCAAATCATGTTGAAGGGCATTGATGAAGTCTTGAAAAAAAAGAAACCATCTAGGATATTGGTTTTGGGATTGGGTGCAGGATCTATCTTGTCTATTATGCAAAAGAAATTCAAATGGCCATACACATTTACCGCGGTGGAAATAGATGCAGACATCGTGCGCTTGAAGTTGATGTATTTTAATGAAGAGAATACAGACAACGGAGAAATATTGTGTTTAGATGCCAATAAGGCCATTTATCAATTGAAAGAACACAGTTACGATTTGATTGTAGACGATGTGTTTTGGGACAATAGCATTCCTGATTTTTGTAAGGAAGAAGATTATTTAAGGCGCAATAAAGTCTTGTTGGCTGAAGGTGGAATTTATATGCGCAACACCATGGACACAGAAGGAATGAACCACAAAGAATATGAAAAACAGTTGTCTAAGGTTTTTTCTTCATTTTATTCCAGCAAACATCCGGTATTTAAAAATAAAATCTATTTTTGTCAAGATTAACCTCTTGAATGGCTTCAATAATTAAAAACGACAAACGTGTAACCAATGCTTGGTGCATGTACGATTGGGCGAACAGTGTTTTCCCTTTGACAATTACTTCGGCATTGTTTCCAATCTATTGGAACGCACAAACCAAAAATGGCGTTGACATTTTGGGCATGCATTTAACCGATTCCATTTTGTTTGCTTATTGCTTGTCATTTGCCTTTGTTGTCATTGCTTTAATCAATCCCCTGTTAAGTGGAATTGCAGACAGTGCCGGCAATAAGAAATCGTTTATGAAAGCCTTTGTTTACATAGGGGCTATGAGTTGTTTTGCCATGTATTTCTTCGATAGCCAGCATGTATATATTGGGATTATTACATTTATACTAGGGACTATTGGTTATGCCGGAAGTATTGTTTTTTACAATGCCTATTTGCCGGAAATTGCAACAGAAGACCGATATGATCAGCTTAGTGCCAAAGGGTTTGCCATGGGCTATATTGGTGGTGTTTTGTTGTTGCTGATTAATTTAATCATGGTCTTGAAACCAAGTTTGATTTTTAATGTTCAGCCTTATATGGACGAATTGATGGCCGCCGATCCAACACTTGCTGCAGCCGATGCCATGGTAAAAGCCAATAAACATTTTGCAGGCAATGCAAGTAGAATTGCTTTCGTGGCTGTGGGTATTTGGTGGTTGGGGTTTTCATTGATTCCATTTTATTATTTGCCTAAAAACAGTGGAGGAGGAAATAAACTGTCATTGAGTAAAGGTTATCATGAATTGATAAAAGTATACCATGCGGTTAAAGCCTCACCTTTGATTAAGAAATATCTAACAGCGTTTTTCTTTTACAGCATGGGGGTGCAAACGGTGATGTATGTAGCTGCTTCGTTTGCAGACAAAGAATTGCACATGCCATCGGATAAGTTAATTGTCACCATTTTGTTGATACAATTGATTGCTGTGGCAGGCGCATATTTGTTTTCAAAAGTATCTAAGATGATAGGCAATCTGAAAGCCTTATTGGTCTTGACCTTAATTTGGATAGGCATTTGTATAGCGGCCTATTTTGTGTATTCCATAAGCGCCTTTTACGTACTTGCTGCGGTAGTAGGATCGGTAATGGGAGGCATACAAAGTTTATCGCGTTCAACCTTCGCTAAAATGATACCAGGCAATAGTGTAGACAATGCGTCTTATTTTAGTTTTTATGAGTTTTCTGAGAAAGTGGCTGTTGCGATTGGGACTTTTTCATTTGGATTTATAGAACACATGATGCGCAATATGAATGGAGAAATTAGCATGCGTTATTCAGTATTGTCCTTGGTGGTTTTCTTCTTAATTGGTTCAGTTTTGTTGTTTAAAATTCGCAACGAAAAAATCGAAGATTAACATGCAAGAAACATTTGACAAGTCGCTTATTATTGTTCGGGGATTGCCGGGCAGTGGGAAAAGTACCTTGGCTAAGCTTTTGTCTGAAAATGGCAAGTATCCAGTGTTCTCAATAGACGATTATTTTACGGATGCCGATGGCAATTATCGATTTGTTTTTAATGAAAATTACAAGGCATATGCATTGTGTGAAATGAATTGTACCCAAGCCATGGAAGCAGGTATAGGGAAAGTGTTTATTGACAATGTATTTAGTCTAGACTGGGAGATTGAACCCTATATTAAACTCGCAAAAGAATACAGTTATAGTTTATTTGTAATGACTGTAGAGAAAATGCATGAAGGGGAGAATATTCATGGGGTAGAGATGGAACAAGTTCAGCGAATGGCTGAAAAGTATCAAGTGAAATTGATGTAAAATTAAAATCTAGTTTGCAACACCATAAGACTTCTTAATTGAAAAGCTAAAAGTGGTGCCTTCTTCGGAACTCGATTTGATGTAGATTTGACCACCTAGGAATTCAACTAATTTTTTAACATTTGCCAAACCAATTCCATTGCCTTTTTTACCAAAACGGTCTCTCTTTTTAGACGATTTAAATACCGTAAAGACTTTTTCAAAATCAGCCTTGTCTATGCCATTTCCGTTGTCGCTAACATCGAAGTAATAATAGTTGTCGTCTTCGTGGCAGCGGATATGTACTTCGGGACTGTCTTTAAAATTGAATTTAATGGCATTCTGAATTAGATTTAAAAATATCTGATGTTTGGCTATTTTACTGCTGGTAATAGTTTCGGGGATTTCATCGATAATGAATTTCACTTTTTTATCGAAATCAATGCTTTCAATAATTTCATTTAATAATTCACGAAGATCGAAAGTCGTCAGTTCCGAATGTTCTGGTTTGTTTACATAAAACTCAAGGATTTCGCTAACGAAAGTGTTGAGGTTGTTGGATATTTTACCTAAGAAATTCACGCACTTTATACCTTCAACATCTAGCTGGAAGGAATGCTCATTGAGCAAGATTTGAATGATTTGCTCGATGTTGGTTAGTGGGGTGCGTATGTCATGAGCAAGCGTATAGGCCAAGTGGTTTACTTCATCAATCTTCTCTTGGTGTTTCTTTTCTAAAAGAATATTCTTTTTACGGAGTTCAAGCAGTTTTACCAACTGTTGTGCGAGTAGTTTGAGAGAGGCGATTTTTTCTTCAGGAATGTTTTGTGGTTTGTAGTCGATTACACAAAGGGTCCCAAGGGCAAAGCCATCAGGTGTTACTAGTGGGACGCCAAGATAAGAACCAACTTTCAATCCATCCGCAACAAAGGGGTGGTCAACAAAATCTACATTGTTTTTTGTGTCTTTAATGTAAAAGATGTTGTTGGGTTCATTAATAGCATGGGCACAAAAAGAAAGTTCTCGGCTGGTTTCATTTATGTCTAAGCCGCGGTGTGATTTGAACCACTGTCTGTTTTCATCTATAAAACTAATGCAAGAAATAGGGGTATTACATATCTCAGAAGCTAGTTTGGTATAGCTGTCATATTCTGGGTCTTCAATAGTATCTAAAATTTCGTATTCCCTCAGTGCTTTTTGTCTTGCGACTTCATTCTCTGGGATTTCTATTGCTTTCATTTTGTTTTTGATAATTAGGGTTTTAAACGGTTGAATACCCGTTTTATGGGACGTTTGTGCCTATATTACAGAGCAAAGATATAAAGACAATTGTATTATTTTTAAATATTTTTTAATAAATGACCCCACTTGTCAAAAACGTCTACTGATTTTTGTCATTTTTCTTGAAATGTTGGTTTTGTTGCTTCAATATTGTTTTTTATTATTTGATTGTATTTATTTTAGTAAGGCGTTGATTTGTAATTGATTGTTTTGTTTTTCGTGCTAAAAAATCATTTTCTGATGTTTTTTGAAAAGAAATTAAATGTGAAAAGGCGCTTTTTTATTGCAAAGCACTTAAAAATTCTAAAAATCTTGTTTTTTTTCAGGTTTTAGTCTTCTGTTTTTTGTTGTTCAAGTAAAAAAAACAGGTTTTTTCTATACTTAAACACCGTTTCAAAAAAAATATTTCACTTTTTTTTAGGCTTTTTTTGGGTGAATTAGGAATTGGGATAAAAAAACATGAAATAGGAAGCTTGTTGTTATTGGAAAGTCACTAATATTGGGGATAAAGCATGTTTGAAGTTTGTTGTAACATGGTTCATGGTTTTTGTTAAATAGGTTATAAAAATGGTTTTTAATTTAGGTGTTTAATTTGTCTATTTTGAGGGATAAAAATGCATATTTGAAGGTAAAAAATGAATTTACTTCTTTGTTTTACATAGGGTTTAAGGCTTTTTTTGTTTAAGAGGCTTTGTTTTATTTAATAAAGGTTTTCGAAACTGAGTAAAAAGTACTAAGCCTAGTGATAGCAAGGCTTTCAGGGCTTGTTTATGTGTTTTTCTTGTTCTAGTTTTGCCCCCGAAACAATTATTATGATCACAAAAAACTTAAACAGAAAACCAAATCTTAGTGGTTTTGGGACGAGAGTCCTGGGCCTCGTTTGCTTATTTCTAGTTAGCTCTAACATTTTTGCACAATCTGCAACTACTGCTAACATTAGTGGAACCAATTCAGTTATTACTATTACCAACAACTCAGCCACCCCGGTTGATGCGAATTTGCTTTTAACAGCAAATGGTAACATTACTGGATTTACTATTTCTATTACCGGTAGCTACACCAGTGGAGACGCTTTGTCTTACACAGGAACATTGCCTTCAGGCATTACAGCTGCTGCTTTTAACGCTTCTACAAGAAGTTTGGTGTTTTCAGGAACAACATCTGCAGCCAATTGGCAAACATTGTTGCGCACTGTAACACTTAGAACAACTTCAGCGGTTTGTAACCCTGAAAGTAGAAAAGTTAGTTTTGTAATTGGTAACAAGTATTACAACATCTTAAACCAACACTTTTATGAAATTTATGCTACAGCAAGCTCATGGACAGGCGCTAGAGCTTATGCAGATGCAACTTCATATTTTGGTCGCAAGGGTTATTTGTCTACCATTACCTCTATGGCTGAAAACAGTTTCTCATCGGTTCTATTGGGTCAAAATTCATGGATAGGTTGTTCAGACAACTACCTTGAAATTAACTCAGCAGTTGGTTATACTTTGTATGCGAACCAAGCTGCAGCTGATGGTAACTTTTATTGGGTAACTGGTCCTGAGAGAGGTTTGAAGATTTCATCTAAAAATGCATGGGCTTCAGGTGGTATTACGCCAGTTTCTGGTGTATTCAACAACTGGGCTGGCGCTGAGCCAAATGACTGGCCAGGTCAAAGTTCAACTTCACCTGGTGAAGAAGATTACGGCCATATGTATTCTGGTGCAGGAAATTGGAATGACTTCCCAAACAACTCATCAATTGCCAGTGTTATCGAGTACGAAGGTATGCCAGGTGACAACACAAGCTCTCAAGTGGTTTTCACTAGAAACATTTACATCAACGGAGCACCTTCTGGTACTATCAATGGTGGTAACGTTTCAGTTTGTTCAGGAACCAACAGCACTGTTCTTACCTTAAGCGGTTTAACAGGTACAGTAGTTAGATGGGAAAGGTCAGTAGACAATTTCTTAACTGCTGGAACAACCATTAGCAGTACTTCTAACTCTTACACAGTTACCAATATTTCAGTTAATACTTATTACAGAGCCATTGTGAACACCACAAGCGGATGTTCTGGTTTAGCTACATCATCTACCCCAATCTTTGTTAATTCAACGGTTTCTGGTAATATCGTAGCGGCCAACAATACCATTTGTGCGGGTGCACAAGCTGAGTTTACTTTGTACGGAAACAGCGGTAATGTTACTAAATGGCAGGTTTCTACAAGCAGCACATTTGCTTCTGGAGTTACCGATATTAATAGTACCAACTCAACTTTAAATTACACTTTGTCTACTGCCGGAACTCGTTATTTTAGAGCAGCAGTACAAAACAATGGTTGCGGTTCTCCAGTTTATACTCCAGGATACACCATTTCAGTAATTACAGGAGCTTCTCCAGTTGGAGGTACAGTTTCTAGTACTTCACATTGTGGTGGTTCAAGCAACACAGGTACATTAAGCTTAACTGGTTATACTGGTACCGTTCAGAAATGGCAGTATTCAGT
Organism: Bacteroidia bacterium; assembly: GCA_030158725.1. GTDB lineage: Bacteria > Bacteroidota > Bacteroidia > NS11-12g > UBA955 > JABMMZ01. The sequence goes on along the minus strand of JAOASJ010000044.1, from coordinate 6,688 downwards.
TGACGGTGGAATTATCTGGGTTGACGTTGCAAACACATCAGCAAGTTTAACTTACACTGGTGTTGGTGCTAACAGAATTTACCGTGCAAAATTGGTGAATGGTTCTTGCGGAACTGCATACAGTTCAAATGGCGTTGTTACAGTATACGGAACAACGGTGAGTAGATGGGATGGTGGAACAAGTACAGCTTGGGAAATTGCATCAAATTGGTGTGGTGGTGTACCTGACAACGGTATGGATGTGGTGTTAAACATTAGTGCGTCTAACAACATTAACTTAGATAGAAATAGAATCGTAGGAAACTGGGATTTTAATGGATCTAACAAAACCGTTACTCTAGGTAACTTCACATTGACAGCATCAAGCTTTACCAATGTAAACAGTTCTAACTACGTTATCACCAATGGTTCTGGTGTGCTTAAAATGAATATTCCTAATGGCATAACTAAAAACTTCCCAGTAGGTAATGGTTCATACACTCCAGTTTCAATTACAAACAACACCGGAAGTTCTGACTACATGTATGCCCGTGTTCTAAATGAAGTATTTAATAATGGTTACACTGGATATGTTACAAGCATAGGACGTGTTAAACGCACCTGGGATATTGGTAAAACCAATGCAAACGGTGGTTCTGGTTTAACGTTTGTCTTTAATTGGAACAACGGTGAAACGGTGAATTTACTTTCTCCAAACTTATACCATTATGAAAATGGAACTTGGAACAAACAAACTGGTTCATTCTCTACCTCAGGAAATACCTTTACTTACACAGGTTACACTGGTACATTCTCTCCATTTGCTATCGGTAGCGGTTTAACGCCATTGCCAATTGATTTGTTGAGTTTTGATGCCAAAGCAATCACAGCTAACCGTACAGTTTTGTTGACTTGGAAAACCACCATGGAAGTTAACAACAAATGTTTTGATGTTCAAAGAAGCATTGACGGTGTAAACTGGATTACTATCGGTAACGTTGCTAGTAATGGTAACAACAAACAATTGAATGAATATTCTTTTGTTGACAACAACCCTGAATCAGTTAACTATTACAGATTTGTACAAATAGATTTCGAAGGAAATAAAACAGCCTTTGATATTCGTAAAGTTGATTTCAATAACGTTGAAAAAGACATCATCAAATTATACCCTAACCCATCACGTGGTACGGTAGAATTATTCACTGAGTCGTTCGGTACCTATGTTGTAATGGATATCGATGGTAAAATTGTTACCCAAGGTGAAGTTGATGGTTTAACCCAACTAAACGATTTGAACGTGGGAATGTATGTTGTTCAAGTAACGCTTGCCGACAAATCTTACCAAATCAAATTGGTTATTGAATAAGTCATTTTAAAGTATAAAACTAAAACAAAAACTAAAACTATGAGGCAGGGTCTACCTTTAAACGGGTAGACCCTGTTTTTTTATGTAGTGCTAATTAGTGAATTAGTTTATATTTGCTCATTATGAAAACCGTTTTCATACTTGTCTTTGTCGCTTTAAGCTTCTCTAGCAGAGCCCAAATCAATGTTGGTGTACTCAATCCTGTAGGTTTTTCTTTTCACAATGATTCTATGTTTGCCGCAGTTTCTATCGGTGAACCAATCATACAAACACTTCAATCTAATTCGGTTTTTATTACCCAAGGCTTTTTGCAAACAGATTTGGAAGCTACTAATTTGTATTCAGTATGGACTGGCAAAGAACCTATCGTTTATCCCAATCCTTTTGACAAACAGATTCAAATTTCAAATGCAGTTTCGTATACCCAATATTGTTTGTACGATTGCTATGGAAAACTAATAGACTCAAATACTTTTAGCCCAACAATGAATTTAGAGCATCTCAATGCCTCTACCTATTTATTGGTCTTGTATTCAGAAAACAATCAAGTAATTCGTTCGTTTAAAATTGTTAAATTGTATTAAAATGGGAATTAAATTTTACATAAAATTGGTGATGTCTTTGGCGATATTCTATTTGCCATTTCATATGATCGCTCAAGTGCCTCAAGGGGTCAATTACCAGGGTGTTTTAAGAAATAAAACAGGTCAGCCAATAAAAAACCAAACCGTTGGGGTGCAAATTTCTGTCTATGATTCGGTGTTAAACCGCAAGAACAATTACATAGAAAGACATAGTGTTCAAACCAATGAATTTGGTTTGTACAATTTGGTAATAGGCAAGGGGAATATTGTGTTAGGTGTTTTCGACAGCATTCCTTGGGGAGTAAACAATCAGTTTTTAGAAGTGAAAATTGATCCGCTAGGAGGACAAAGTTATTCCATTATTGGTTCACAGGCCATGTACAGTGTACCTTATGCTTTTTATGCTGGCTCAACTAAGTCCACCGATATTGCCCAAACAATATCCTTTAAGAATGACAGCTTGGTTTTAAGCCAAAATGGAGGTACTGTTTTTCTGAAACCTTATCTGGATAATACCGATACTCAAAGACTGATAAAACTTGGTAAACAAATACAAATTAGCAACGGCAATTCTATACAATTGAACGACGATGACAGCAGCAATGAATTGCAAACCTTAAGTATTTCAAAAGACACTTTGCGTTTGTCAAAGTCTTCTGCAGTGGTTAAGCTTCCTAATCCGCTAGATGGGATTGAAGAAGCAATGGGCTGCGTGTTTGTACACCGCTATTGTACAGGAGATGGAACCTTTTCTAAACCTTGGGTTTCAACGGATAAATCGGCCGGGATTATAACAGCTTTGTCAAAGTTAACACAAACAAAAAGGATACTGTATTTTAAACCGGGATATTACGCCACACAAGGGGCATTGGATATTGATTTTTCTAAGTATTTGCCAAACTTAAATATCCCAGAATGGAAAACAGCTTTTGCGGGATTTGGTATCGAATTTCAAGGACATAATGCCAGTATTTATGTAAATGGTGGAGCGCCTTTAACGGTGGGCAAACCAGGGATTCTCTTCAATTGGAAAGGGGAGCATGCTTTTTATTGGAAATTTACTGGCTTGCAGTTTTTAGGTGTGGTGGATACCGCCTTGGTTCAATTTGGTAATTCTTACGACTTCCCTTGGAATGGCTGCGAGTTTGATATCGTGGGAAATAATGGATATGTGCCTAGCAATTACCAAACGAAAGCATCGCGTTCTTCTGCCATCAAAATATGTTGGCCTTTAGAGTCAAAAATTCATTTGGTTGCTGTAAGTGCATGTGGCAGTGGTGCGGTATTGGAAACGGCAACTTTTTGTACCATTAATGGGGCTTTTAGCAACACCATTATTCCAAATACCAATACCATTTATCCCAAGTCCTATGGGCTCAATTTAATTAATTGTCAAAGCAATACCTTTACGCATATGGATTTGGAAATTGCCTATAGTGGAATCAAGTTTGATCAATGGAGTATACAAAATACATTTTCAGCAATATTCGTTTCGCAAGGCGATAGCACGGGCTGTACGTTCGATAACAGCAAACAAGTAACTGATGGGAAAAATGTAGTGGTTTCTATTCGCAGTGGTCCAACGGTTCAAGCACCAAGTTCTACAGTGGTTCAAAAATTATTTGGCCCGGGATGTGAACCCAAAAAAATAGTGATACAGAATTACTTCGATTTCTAATCGGGATTATTGCACAATCAGTTTTAATGCTTGGGTTTCTTGATCAAGTATAATGAAGTAGGCGCCTTGACTTAGTCCCTGAAGATTGATTTCATTCAAGCCTTCGTTTAATATTCCACGTTGAATTTGTTTGCCATTCATATCGTACAACACATAGAATTTGTTCTGAGAGACATTGTCTAAATTAACGCTTTGTCCCTTGTTAGGATTTGGATAAAGTTTAGACGCAAGTACCACCTTTTCGGTTTTAATGCTGGTTGCGCCGGAGTATTCAACAGCACCACGGTCAGACAATGAACTGTTTCTTGCATTTCCGTACACATCCAAAAGATTGTTTGCGTTACTCGGGGTATTGTTTTGGTTGAATATCCAAGTGGAAGCGTAGTTGCTGGTATCGAAATAATGACCACCAAATTTGCTTGCATTGAATTCATTAACACCAATATTGGACATGCACCATGAATCCAAATCTGTTTTTGGGCTATTGTAGTTGGTTTTAAAGAGAACTTTGGTGTTGTTGTCTATAGAGTATGAGTTATGCCCAGAGAATAGAGTTCCTGTGTTTAGGTAGTTAAAATAGGCATTGGCAGATTTTCGAACATCATAAATGTTTCCAATAAAAAAAGTCTTTGAACTATTTAGTGTTGACACGCTAATCGGGTAGGCGTTGTGCATGGTGTTTTTAGAGTCATTTCCATCAATGATAATGGTGTTTTGTTGAACAACCATATTTGTTGGAATGCTTGAGTTGCATGTGTTCGATATACCATAAGTGCCATAAAAACCTACATTTCCATACATCAAATTGCTAAAGATTTTCGTTTCGTAATCGTTGATGTTGTAGATGCCACAGAAGAAGCCTACATTGTTAATAGCTGTGTTATGAAGAATCTTGTTGCGGGCTATCGTGTAGTAACCATAATTGCGGGTGTATATGCCAAATAAATAATAATAGTCGCTTTTGTTGTAAGCTAATAAATTGTCATTTATTTGGTAGGTTCCATAATACGAGGTGTATATCAAATACGTATAATAATCATCCGTTTGGTTGTGGGTAATTCGGTTGCGCTTGATTTCAATCGGATGGGCAGAGTCTGAATAGTTGGCGTATTCTGAATAAATTCCATAACGGTAGTAATAGTTTTTTATGTTATGGTGGATATAGTTGTCGTTGATTTCTTGAACACCGCTGCAAAAAAGAGGTGTTTCATTTTTAATGCCATACCAGGTATAGCCACCATCGCAGTATTGGATGGTGTTTTTGTTGATGCGGTAAGACCCTTTTGCATAAATTAAATTAATTCCGTTAAATGTTCTACCATTCCCGTTTCCAATGGGCAGCGTTGCTTTTTGGACTGTATTTCCAATTAAATCAATGTATTGCGCGCCGTCGTGGTAATGTATGTTTAATGTGCTGCTGGCTTTTAACTTTGAAATCAAGTTTCCACTTACAGAGAAATGTAAGCTGTCATTGCCAAAAATGCTATAGGAGTAGATGCCATTAATGGTAGCTGGAATAACCCCTGTTTTGTTAGAATCTACAGGAAACTCGTGTAAGTAATTGCTGTCGATGCGTATGCTTCTGTTGCCTGATACACCATGTAAAAGGTATATCCCAAACAACCTATCGCTGCAATAGCTTGTGTCTGTTGCTGTTCTTGATATATCATTTGAAATAATTTGATTTCCATTCACGTAGCTCATGTAAATGCCCATGTAGGCAAAGTTTAAAATTCTATTGCCAATTACGGTGTTGTTTTGGGGCGTGGTGGTGTATGAACTATAACTGCCGTTGATGCTTATTCCATAAGCTGGTCCTGGGCTGTTGCTATTGGTGGTTAATGTATTGCCGACTATTAAATTGTAAGAACCCAAGTTGCTTGAAGATGCTACAGCAGGTTTATCGATAACACTTGAAAAGGAAATGTATGCACCATTGTTAACAGTGCGCAGAGTCAATCCTGATAATAAAATCGTATTATTTGAAATGGTGTTGTGGTCGGCTCCATTGAAAAAACGAAATCCCATTGCGCTTGGATTGTTGGATGTGTTTTCAATGATAGCACTGTCTATGGTTAAATAATCGGTTCCATATAACAAGATGCTTGCATCTGCTACATTGGCGGAAACCCTATATCCATTGCCTTTGATTTTTATTTGGCTGCTGCTAGAACTTCCTGTTATTGGCCCAAATGTTACTTGCGCCGTTTCTAATGTATTGCTTAACACCTGCACCAAAACATTGCCGGAAATTCCATTGGCATTTAGGCTGTTGCTTAGCTCTAACCACGATTTAAAATTGCTTGAAGAACTTGCCGCCGTTGAGTCGATGGTGTAGTTTCCTTGCATTGGCGTGGCTGATAATATGCCGACGCATAGCAAACAAAAGGAGAGTAAACTTGTTTTTTTCATAATGGGAATAGACCAAGGTCTAGGCAAACTTATTGAAAAATGAATTCTTATTAGACCTTTGTCTAATAATGTGGCTGTTTGATGACAAACAGCGAATTAATTGTTTTTAGACAAAATTAATCAATTAGAATTCAAATTCAAATAGCTTTTCGAACCAAAAAAAATAGTGATACAGAATTACTTCGATTTCTAATCGGGATTATTGCACAATCAGTTTTAATGCTTGGGTTTCTTGATCAAGTATAATGAAGTAGGCGCCTTGACTTAGTCCCTGAAGATTGATTTCATTCAAGCCTTCGTTTAATATTCCACGTTGAATTTGTTTGCCATTCATATCGTACAACACATAGAATTTGTTCTGAGAGACATTGTCTAAATTAACGCTTTGTCCCTTGTTAGGATTTGGATAAAGTTTAGACGCAATTACCACCTTTTCGGTTTTAATGCTGGTTGCGCCTGAGTATTCAACAGCACCGCGGTCAGACAATGAACTGTTTCTTGCGTTGCCATAGACATCTAAAAGATTGCTTGCGATGCTAGGTGTGTTGTTTTGGTTAAAGAACCAAGTTGAGGCGTAGTTGCTGGTGTCAAAGAAATGACCACCAAATTTGCTTGCATTGAATTCGTTAACACCAATGTTTGACATGCACCATGAGTCCAAATTGT
>JAOASJ010000043.1 GCA_030158725.1 Bacteroidia bacterium | reverse complement strand
ACTTCTATGAGTTGCATGTGGTAATGTAAAAGTGATTGCTTTTGATGGTCTTCGGTAGCAGCGCCCAATTCGTCCAAATTGGTTTTAATCAATTTTTCTAATTTGTGTTTTTTCAAGAATAAAAACAGCGATTGCAGGTCGTTGACATAGTTTTCTTTTACCGTTTTAATCATGATGCCATTGTTCAACCAAGTTTCGCTCAACTCGTGGCGTTCAGTTAAAAAATCAGCAGCCATTTTACGAATATCTCCATCTTCGTGGTTGACGAAAAACTGTTCATCAAATTCCAATTCCTTTTCCATTTGAAGGGTTACTTCATTGAGAACTTTTTGGTAGAGCGGATTCTCAATTTGAAGGGCATCGTCTTCTTTTAATTCTTTAAAAATAAAATCGGCAACGGTGGCATCTTCCATGAATTTCTTGTGACCGCTTTGTATCAGCAAACGCACCAGGTTTAGTTCTTGTTCATCGCTACCACTGTATACCTCCTGCTTAGGCAATTCGGTTTGCGTGTGCAATATCTCCTGAATTTCAGCCGAAATCACTTGGTTGTCGACGGCTGATTTGCCTTTGCGAAACTTGTTAATTTCTATTAGTAGCAATTTCTCGTCGGCATCCATCAAACGGCTACACTCGCGGGCATAGGCTGATCGCTTAAGCGCATCTGGAATTAAAGCAATGCTGTGCAAAAGGTTTTTAACCACCTCGGTCTTGCGAATTGGGTCGTTGCCCACACCTTGCATAAGCAAATCTGTTTTGAACAAAATAAAATCCTTTTGTTCTTTTTCGATATAGGTTTTGAAATCGACCGAGCCTAACTTCTTACAATATGAATCGGGGTCTTCACCCTCTGGAAAACTAACGCAACGCACATTGAGGCCTTGTTCGAGCAACAAATCAATACCCCTTAAAGAAGCCTTGATACCAGCAGCGTCACCATCGTATAAAACAGTTACGTTATCGGTAAAACGTTTGATGAGTTTTATTTGTCCATCAGTAAGCGAGGTTCCTGATGAAGCCACCACATTTTTAACCTCACCTTGGTGCAGGGTAGTAACGTCGGTATAGCCTTCAACTAGGTAGCAATTATTAAGATTCTTTATATGTTTCTTCGATTGAAAAATACCATATAAAACATTGCTTTTATGGTATACTTCGGTCTCGGGAGAGTTGAGGTATTTAGGGGAACGGTCGTCTTTCACCAATTGTCTTCCACCGAAGGCAATTACTTTTCCGGTAAGATCGTGGATAGGAAAAATGACACGGTGACGGAACATATCAAAATAGTTTCCATCTTCTTTCTTTTTTATCAATCCCGCTTCCGCAAAATAGTCGAGGTTAAATTGGTTTCTCTTTGCTTCGTCGACCAAACTTTCCCAGCCTTGTGGTGAATATCCGAGTTCAAACTCATCCATGGTTTGTTTGGTAAAACCGCGTTCTCTAAAATAAGAATCACCTACCCTTTTGCCTTCATCTGAAAGCAATTGGTCCTTGAAATAATTTTTAGCAAACTCGAGGGCTACAAGCAGACTTTCTCTTTTTTTCTGTTGTTCGTTGTATTCCTCGCGGTTGACAATGGTATCCTCTTCGAGGACGATGTTGTATTTGGCGGCTAATTTTCGAATGGCATCCGAGAAAGAGAGACTATCGTGGTCCATTAAAAACGAAACCGAGTTTCCGGCTTTACCGCAACCAAAGCACTTGTATATACCTTTGGTTGGTGAAACGGTAAAAGAAGGCGTTTTCTCGTCGTGGAAAGGACAACGGCCTAAAAGATTAGACCCACGCTTTTTGAGGGCAATGTATTCGCCCACCACTTCATCAATTTGGGCGGCGTGAATAACTGCATCTACGGATTGGCGTGAAATCATAAAAAATAGGGAACAAAAATATGCTTTTAAATTTAAAATTAGCTAAAGAAGGGAGACTGTGTAAAACAAAAAAATCCCGGTTTGCACCGGGATTTTTCAATCAACAAAAAACCTAAGACAACTATGTTAGTCTTTGCTCCTAGAGCCAATCAGCAGGAGGTCGTTTACCACAATTTCAGTGATGTAGCGTTTAATACCCTCTTTGTCGTTGTAGTTGCGGTTAACCAATTTGCCTTCAATGGCTACTTCTTTGCCTTTGTCCAAGAACTTAGAAGCAATATCAGCAACCTTTCCCCAAGCCACAAGATTGTGCCATTGGGTTTCACTGATTTTCTCGCCTTTTTCGTTTTTGTAAGACTCCGTTGTTGCTAAAGAAAAACGGGTTAACGATTTGCCACTTTCTAATGTTTTAGATTCTGGACTTGATCCTAGGTGGCCAATAAGGACCACACGATTACGTAATGAATTCATAAATTTTATGTTTTATAAAAATGTAATTCAAAGATGCAACGAGAAAAATTACGCAACAAATATTAAGCATTTAAATCCCGAGTATAAACGACAATAAACGTTTAAGTTTTCTGGCGATTAAAATGGGTTCGTTTTTACTAAAAAAAACACAAGCGTCATAATTGCTCAAACAAGAAACTAAGCCTTTAATTTCAAAGCCAAGCGAAAAGCAAATGGGAATAAAGCGAAAACCAAACCCATCAAACCCCTAGTGCTTGGCTTAACTTTCAAAGAGTCGATAAAATAGTTTCTAGCCGTTTTAAAGCTATTGAAATGCAAATGGTCAAACCCAACCTGCGACAGACTTTCTGAATATTTTTTATTGATGAGCTTCTCATTTTTAGGAAACCAATTTTCTTCACTCAAAATCTTAAACACAAAAACCATATTCTCATTTTTGTCAATCGATTTCCTTATCGTTTCCATATGCACATGCCTGCGGTAATAGGTTAGATTTTCTTTTACGTAAATGGCTATGGGATTGGATTTAAGAATCAAACAAGAAATCCAGAAATCGTAAGCCCCTTTGACACCGTTGTATAACAAATTAAAATCTATTGCCGACTTTTTAAAAACTGAAGACATCGCCAAGGGAACACCGTTATACTGTAAGACCAATTCTTCTAAATCTTGCACCTCTCCTGCTGGTATAGCATTTCTATGGTATTGTTCTATAATTTCTTCTGTAATTTTATAGTCTATTTCACCTTTTTCAAGTATCCAATGGTTGCTGAAAACCAAAGCGCAATCAGGCCTGTTTTCAAATTGCTTCATTAAAGTACTCAAAAACGCTTTGTCCCAATAATCGTCGTCATTCAGTATTGAAATATAATTTCCTTTACTTTCAGAAATCGCGGTTTTAATATTCTCAACTACGCCAATATTTTTCTCATTGGCGCGGTAGCGAATTCTCGGGTCTGCATATGATTTACAGATTTCTCCAATTTCAATACTATTTGAATCATCTGTTACAATGATTTCAAAATCAGTATAGGTTTGTCCCAATGCACTTTCTATCGCCTGTGCAATAAAATTGGTGCGCTTGTATGCGGTAACTACAATGCTGACGGTAGGATTCACATTATTTTTGTTTATTGGAACTTTACGAATTTAATTTAAAATTTTATATATCAAACTTTTTTAACTTTTAACGTCATATTTATTCTTTGAAATATGGTAAAATCAAAAACAAAAACAGAAATAAAAATTGTAATTTTCGCCTCCAATTTATGTTTGCGGTAATAGATATTGAAACCACAGGAGGAAGGCCAGAAAGAGACCGTATAACAGAGATTGCCATACTTTTACACGATGGGGAAAAGGTAGTTGACCGCTTTAGCACACTAATCAATCCTGAATGCAGAATACCTCTCGAAATACAGAGACTTACTGGCATTGACAACGACATGGTGGCCAACGCACCAAAATTTTACGAAGTCGCTAAACAAATTGTTCAATTCACGGAAAACGCAGTATTCGTTGCCCACAATGTACGCTTCGACTATGGTTTTGTTAAAGCTGCATTTAGAGACCTTGGATTTTTATACCAGCGAAAAACACTCTGCACTGTGCGCATGGCCAGAGCTGCATTTAAGGGTCTGCCTTCTTATAGTTTGGGCAGATTATGCGAGACCTTAGACATACAAATAAAAGACCGCCACCGTGCACTTGGAGATGCCGAAGCCACTGCCATTTTATTGAGTAAAATCATTGCAAAAAAAGGCATACCGGAGCAAGATTGGGTGGCCGATGAAAGCAAAAAAACTTCCATACCACCCCTGCTTAAAGAATCGACTTTAGAAGCCATACCCGAGGGTTTAACAGGTGTGTACTATTTTCACAATTCTGATGGACATGTTATATATGTTGGCAAAGCCTTAGACATTAAAAAACGTCTATTGCAACATTTTATGCTGAGCACCAAAGACAGCAGAAAGTCTTTGCAAATGAAAACTGAAATAGCCGATATAAGCTACGAAGTAACAGGCGATGAATTGGTTGCACTTTTGTTGGAATCGGATGAAATCAAAAAGATAAAACCGATATACAATGTATCGCAGAAGAAAGCGCGTGCAGTGCCGTTTTATGGTATATTTAACCAATACGACCAACATGGCTATATACAATTCAGCATACGCAAATTAAAAGAAGGCGACGAGCCCTTAAGCACTGCAGATAGCATGTCGGCTGCAAAAGACATTCTGCACCGCATGGTTGAGCACCACCAACTTTGTCAATCCAAATGCGATTTGCACCAAATGCCCGGACCTTGTTTTCATTTCCATTTACACAAATGTCTCGGTGCTTGCACAGGTTCTGAAGCGCCAGAATTGTATAACGAAAGAGCCATTGAAGCCATTAAACGCTATAGTTTCCACTTAGAAAGTTTCTTTATAATAGGCAAAGGACGAGCTATAGAAGAGCGTTCCATAATCTGCATTGAAAAAGGCCAATACAAAGGTTTTGGGTATACCGATATTTCTATTTCAGAACCAGAACCAAGTGAGTTGCGCGAACAAATAAAACGCTACCCGCACAACCGCGACATACAACAAATATTGTGTACCTATTTAAAAAGAAGCCATAAAAAACTGAGCTACGAGGCTTAGTGTTGGAATTTCTGAAAAGCTGACACCGTTGCACCTGGAGACATTAAAAACGGCACTTGGTTCCAATCCTCATATTTGCTGATTAATTCAGATTTCTTGTCCGCATTTACTGAAGCTTCTTTCATATCTAAAAAGTACTGTTTAAACACATTGATTGTTTCTACATCACCCATGCTTCCATGTCCTGGTACCAATACTTTTACATCAAATTTACTTTTTAGAAAATCAAAAGTTTCCAAGTAAGCGGCTGGACTAGCGACTCCCATAATTACAGGTGCTTGTTTGTTTAAAACCAAATCGCCAGCAAACAAGATTTTCCTACTGCTGAAATACACCACCACATCACTTTCAGAATGGATGTTTTTTCCCATATTGTATACATGAACTATTTCATCGTCCATCTTAAAAACCATGCTGTCTTTCAACCACTCGTTGGGTAAATTGTTTTCCCCAGCATCATTAATCCACTGAGCCTTGCTGTAGTTTGCCCCAGCAATGATGCGACAACCTTTGTAGAGATTATTGCCTGAAACATGGTCGGGATGGATATGGGTATTGATTAAGACTATGGGGCGAGTACCTGCAATTTCTTTAGCCAATTGGTATAATTCCTCAGAGGCTTTGTCCATTTTACTATCAATTACAAGCACCATGCTGTCTGAACTTAAAATTCCAGAATTACCTCCACCACCCATCACCAAAGTTAAATTCTGGTCGTATGGCAAAACCGTTGTCTCTTTCATTTTTTGCATAAATGGGTACAGATACACAAAAAACAAAACTGCTGCAACAAGCAATAAAACCAAGACACTAAGGCCTGTCCATTTTAAAAATTTTTTCATTGTTATAATTAATAGATTGTCTTAAACACCCAGTTGTTCAATTTGTTTTCCTTTTAAAATATCTTCATTCAAATTGATGAATTTTAACTGGTCTAAATGAACAGAATTCAAGCAGGCCAAGGCTGCTATTTTACCTTCGTGCAAATCTAAACTTAGCACTTGCAAATCGATATTTTTTGAATCAAACACAGCTGAATCGACAAGATTTTGACCATCTAAGACTTCTATAAGTTTGATGTCATCGTCTATCCCCTTACCAAACAATTTAAGTACAGCTTCTTTGCGGGTCCACAAAGTATAAAAGGCTTTTAAACTATCGGCATGCACATCAACATATATTTTTTCATTGATTGAAAAACAAGTGTCCATTATTGGTGCGTATTCAATAAGATTTTGAGCATTCTCAACATCAACCCCGACTGGTGATTTTGAAATGGCAATTAGAGCACAGTCGCTGCTATGGCTAATATTAAAGTTAATTCCAAGACTATTGTCCTTTAACTTAGGTTTTTTATTTTCTCCAATTTCCAACTCAATATCTTCTGCTTTTTTATTCAGCACTTCTGCCAAAACCAAGCGCAAAAGACCACGGGTAATTACAAAACGTTTGCTGTCGTTTTCGCTCAAATAACGTCGGCTTCTGGCCAATTCCTTTGGCGTACATAAACGGCTTAGGTAAAAAACATCATCCTTGAATGTTTCCAATTTAACAGCAAAAAGCAGAATAGAATCTGGGCCATGTAATTCAAAGTTCATTTCGCTAAAAGCCAAATTAGAATTCAAACAATTAAGCGTAATCTGTTCCATTATTTTGCTAAATATTTTTCATTGTTTAGGTCCAATATCGTTTGCAATGATTTTGTAAATCCTTTTGCATACTCCCCTATAATCATATCATCGTGTTGTCCATTTACAGGATAGGTTTTAATCTCACCTTTAACCAAAGGGCACCAACCCAATGTAACAGGGTCTTTCAAGTAATAGGTTTTAATTAAAGACACCAAAATATCCATATTGCCATGATAGGGCTTGAATTCATAGTTAGACATGGCCAATCGGTACAAGTCAATTATTCTAAACATTTCATCCATAGATGGCGGATCACCATCATCTATTTTGAAACCTAGTTTTCTCAAAAAGCCTTCAACACTTAACTTGAAATAAGTCTTTTGATATTTCCATTCAATTTCAGGGAAGGCCATCAATGACTTAATTACATGTTTTTGTCTAGGCAAAAATTCGGAGAGCTTATTTTTCAAACTGCGTTTAACTTGGGTTTGATGCACCACCGTTTCAAGGGCGAAATCAAAATTAATTAAGGACGCAATGTTTTTGCCGTTTTTCTGCAGTTGTTGGGCCAATTCATAGGCCAATATGAATCCTGCTGAAAACCCAGCAATATGGTAAGGGCCATTGGGATTATGGGCCAATATTTCGTCCAAATAAACCTTACTGATTTCTTCAACTGTTTTCAATGGTTCATCATTACCACTTAAACCCATGGCTTGCACGCCTATGATAGGTTGATCGTCTTCTATATATTTAGCAATGTCTTTAAAGACCATCACTTCGAGACCTAAACCATGCACAATATACAAAGGCGGTTTATTTCCCTTGGCTTGAATTGGTACCAAATATTTCCATTTTGACACATTGCCAGTTTCTAATAATTTGGCCAAAGATGTGATATTGGAATTCGAAAACAAAGACGATAATGGCAGTTTAACATTGAATTTTTTTTCAATTTTAAACATCATTTCTATCGCCAATAAGGAATGGCCTCCAGAGGCAAAAAAGTCATCGTCAGCTTGAGCATTTACTGTACCTAAAGTTTCTTCCCAAATTTGCTTTAAAGCCAACTCGTTTTCTGTCCAAGAATGCTCTCCATCCGCTTTAACACTGTCTGCACCAGCACTTGAACGGCTTTGAAACAGTTTAAAATAGTCTAAGCCTTGTAAACGCTTGCGGTCAATTTTCCCATTTGGCGTTAAAGGAATATTTTGAATGTAAAGGTAGTTTGCAGGCAACATGTATTCAGGCAAACTCTTTGCTGCAACAGCCCTTAATTCAAATTCTTCTGCTTCATTCAGAAATGCAAATTGCAACTCATTGTGCGATTGAAAATCAATATCTGTTTGCTCAGTAGGACAAACAAGAGCCAACAAGCGTTGGTCATTCTGATTCCAATTGCTCATTAAAACCAAAGTTTCTTTAACCCCTTTGTTTACATTACCAAGCACCTGCTCAATTTCTTCAATTTCTATGCGGTATCCACGCAACTTTATTTGGTTGTCGGTTCGTCCCAAACAAAGCACATTTGATTGCTCATTTATTAAGCCCAAATCGCCCGTCTTGTAAATTCTTTTCTTGGGGTCTAAAGGATGAGCAACAAATTTTTCTTGGGTTAACTCTGCTCTCTTGTAATAAGAATCAGCCAGTCCAGCTCCTGCAATGCAAATTTCACCTTGAACACCAAAAGGTTGAATGTGATTTTCTTCATCCAAAATATACACTTCGGTATTGTCAATTGGTTTACCAATTTCAATGCGGGTATCGCTGCTGTTAATCTGTTTGATTAAGGACCAAATGCAGGTCTCCGTAGGGCCGTACATATTCCACAGACTTTTGCATTTGGGCAATAAAGCCATGGCTAAGTCATATGGCAAAGCCTCTCCTCCACAAAGCAAAACCAAATCAGCATTTCCCGACCAATTGTTGGCCAACAACATTTTATAAGTTGAGGGTGTTGCTTGGAAAAAACTAATTTCATTTTGTTTTAGTTTATCCAATAACACATCGGCATTCTTAGCTTCGCCATTGTTCAATAACACCAATTTACCTCCAGTTATCAGAGGCAGATAAAGTTCCAGTCCTGCGATATCAAAAGAAACGGTGGTTATGGCTAAAAGGGCATCTTTATGGGTAAATCCTGGTTGCTTCTGAACACTGTTTAAAAGGTTAAACAAATTCCCATGTTTAAGCAAGACACCCTTGGGTTTACCGGTGGTACCAGAGGTGTAAATCAAATAAACACTGTCTTCAGAATTAATTTTTATGTCTAAATTTTCGCTGTTGAGATGTTCAATCTCAGAGAATATATTTTCAAGTCGTAAAGTTTTAAAACCACCACTAAACTCAACTGCATGTGAAGCAATTAATAGTTTGGCCTCAGCATCTTCTAAAATGTATTGAATTCTATCGCTAGGGAATTCAGGATCTATAGGAATATAAGCTGCTCCTGTTTTCATAACAGCGAGTAGACTTACCAATAAATCTGTACTGCGGTCTAGCATTACAGCTATAAAATCGCCTTTACCACAACCTTGTGACTTTAAATAATGGGCCAACTTATTGGCTTTAGAATTTAATTCTTGATAAGTATAAGATTCATTTCCACAAAGCAAGGCGGTTTTATCTGAATATAGTTTTACCTGTGATTCAAAACCCGAAATAAAACTATCTTCATTGTTTAATGCTTGCTGCGTATTGTTTAAGTTTTCATAACTTAATTGAAGCGCCTTTTCATCATACAAAGCATACGAATTAAGGGGCAAATGTGGATCTAAACACAATTGTTCAAGTAAATAATTGTATTGCTCTAAAATCCTTGAAACGGTCGACTCTGAAAACAAAGCTTCATGGTAAGCGCATTCAATGGTAAGGTCATCGCCTACCCTTGCCAGGTTCATAATCATTTCCAAAGAACTGTATTCCCGCTTATTGATTTCCAATTGAGCTTCACAGTTATCAAAATTCAAGGCATCGCCTAGCGGTCTATCAATATTAAATGAAACAGGAACAAAAGGACTGGCGCTAGGGTCGCGGTTTGTTTTAATTGTTTTTAAAAGCGAACCAAAGGTGATATTTCGGTGAGAAAAAGCATCTGAATAAGCAGATTTTCTTTGCTTCAAATAGTCAGAAAAAGACATGTCGCCGTTTACCTTGCATAATACAGGCAACATATTCACGCAATGTCCCATAAGTTGGGGAAAGCTTCTGGTATTTTGACCCGCCGTTGGAATGCCAATAACGAATTCTGATTGGCGGCTCATACGGTAAAGCAAAACTTCAAATGCAGAAACCATACTTATTAGCACGGTACTTTCCTGCAATTTCCCCATTTGCCTAATTGAAGCAAACAGGTCTCTGTTTATAGGGAAAGTAAGATTAGCACTTTTATAACTGTAGGTAGTCGACCTAGGCCATTCGTATGGCAAGCCTGATTGTGGACTATAGTTTTTAAAAATATCTAGCCAATAGGCCGAACTGTTTTTATATGGTTCAGATTGCAGCAATGCCTGCTCATCTTCGGCATACTTTAAATATGATTGTGCCTGAACTTCTATAGTTTTATTGCTATTGTATGCATTGTATAGTTCAGAAACTTCTTGAATAAACAAACCCAAAGTCCATCCATCACAAACAGCGTGGTGGGCAGTGAATACCAAATGGTGTTGATTTTCTGAAAGACTTAAAGCACTGGTTAAAAACAAAGGGCCTTTTCTCAAATCAAAACTATGCAATGCATGCACATTTTTAAGCGCCTCAAGAGTAGTATTGCCATTTAACACTTCCAATTCAAACGGCATGTTTTCAAGTACTAAAAACTGGTTTTTACTCAAGTCAAAAACCATTCTCAGCGCTTCATTAATTTCCACTAAATGCTTCAATGCTTGATTTAAAGCAGCTACATTCAATGGCCCCTTAAGATGTATGGTAATCGATTGGTTAAATGCCCTATTTGCATCATCTCCACCCAACAAACAGGCACTAAGCACTTCGAATTGCGCTTCGGTGCAAGTAGATATACCAAGCACCTTCATGCCTGTAATATCATCAATATGTGGATTTGTATCCAAATTAGAACTTAATTGTTTTCTTTAGTTTAATTCCCAATCTTGAAAATGAAATTGTCGTTAACTACAAATTCGTTTTTCATAGGCAATAATAAGACATAAGATTCACTTTTTTATATGTTTAGCATCATCTAAGTGGACAAAAAAATCATTCACTAGTTGAACCCAAGCAATTAATAGAGAACTTAAGAAAATGCAATAAAAAAAGCCTAGAAAAAATCTAGGCTTTGAATATGTTAATTGGATTTAAATTAGAACAAACCGTTCAATTCTGCTTCAATTTTATTGATTACAAAGTTGGCATCGTTAGGGTCGTTTTCAAAGTCAAGCTCGTCGATATTCAAGATAACCAATTTACCTAAATTGTAAGTTGAAATCCAAGCTTCATAGCGCTCATTCAAACGTTTTAAATAATCTAAACGGATGCTGTCTTCATAATCTCTACCTCTTTGTTGAATTTGTTTTACCAAAGTAGGAATGGTTCCTCTTAAATAAATCAACAAATCTGGTGGTTGAATCATATCGTTCAAAGAAGTAAACAATGAAGTGTAGTTTTCAAAATCTCTAGTACTCATCAAACCCATTGCATGTAAATTAGGTGCAAAAATATTCGCATCTTCATAAATGGTTCTGTCTTGAATTACAGGCTTACCGTTTTCTCTTATTTTCTTAATGTTTTTGTAACGTACATTCAAAAAATAAACTTGGAGGTTAAAACTCCATCTTTGCATGTCTTCGTAAAAATCGCTGATGTAGGGATTGTCATCATTGTCCTCTAATTGAATTTCCCAACCATAGTGCTTTGATAGCATATTTGCCAGCGTCGTTTTACCACTGCCAATGTTTCCTGCCACAGCAATGTGCATTACTTTATTTTTTGTTTTGCTCATTTGAGTGCAAACATATTGAAATTATTCTATAAGTACTTAGGATTTTTGTAAAATGTGGAAAGAATACAAAAAATGGTGATACTTCATACAAATTACTCAAATTATCACCCTTAAAACCTAAAGCAAAGTAACTCAATTCTAGACCCTTAAGTCCTTGAAAAGCGACTTAGGTAAAAGAAAGAGATACGACATGATGCACATACCCATAAATATACCCAAATTCATTAAAAACCAATCCATTAGATGAAAAAGCACTAAAAATGCAAATAAAAACGGATCAAATCTTTTGCTCAAAAGTCCACCAACAAAACTTAATTGCATGAGCATGGCCATAAAAAAAAACATCCATGCCATATTTTCGTGGTTAATCATCCACATTGCAAATTGAGATCTGATGCTGTCAGAATGAAAATAAAAATAAGCGGAATGTTGATTTTGCAAGGTGTTTGAAAAGCTATCCAAACTTAAATACCCCTTGCCTATCAATTTAAAGAAACCTGCGAAAAAATAGGTAATACAAACCATGATGCGGGCAAAACTTGCACTTAAATAAAAGTTCTCCTTCTTGAAGTAAAAGGGTAAAAGGGCAAAATGCAAACCG
Organism: Bacteroidia bacterium; assembly: GCA_030158725.1. GTDB lineage: Bacteria > Bacteroidota > Bacteroidia > NS11-12g > UBA955 > JABMMZ01. Next base: position 62,896 of record JAOASJ010000043.1, on the reverse strand, counting down.
TATAAATGGTGGGTATGGTAGCCTAATTTGTAGTTAAACAACAACTGATACAACAATAGAAAAACGCCAGCCAAGACCGTCAAATAACGTTTTTCAACCAAGAAAAACGAAAGGCCTAAAAGCATTAACAACAAAAACGAAAACACAGTTGCACTTGCTTCATTGAATAAAATAATTTTCGGTAACTGCGACCAGTGTAATAACCAAAATGCAATGTCAGCGCCTTTGTATTGAAAAGGGGAATCGTAAATATTTTGAAGCATTAAACCAGAATACCACAGCCATAGAAAGTAAAAAAACACAAAGGCCAAAACCAAGCGTTTCCAAAACCAAATATTTTGCAGGTTATTCAACATCTTTAATGCGTATTATTTCCCCATTTAAAAAGCCAAACTCTTTGATTTTATAATGATCAGACAAGTCTATACCTTGGCGTTTGGCAAATACTTTATACCAATTGGCAAACTGCTTTAAATTCTCACAATCGCAGGTATTTCGGTCGCTCAAACCAATGCGATGGAGTTTATGGTTCATTTGGTTGCAATTCTCAGAGTTCTTTAAAATTTGATACCGAGTTGGCAAAATTTCCATCATTATAAAACCTGTACCTGGCAGCTGATAGATATCAACTGGCACATTGTCTTCACCAGCGCTTGGAAGTATTTGGGTATAGGCATCCATTTTAGGTGTCGCATTGCTGTACAATGAAAAATAGCCCAGGGGAGTAATTTCAGTTTTTAATGCCAATTGTAAAGCATACAAAACAAAGACAACTACAACAAAAACAAAAAAACCAAGATTTGATTTCCGGCATTGTTTAAGGTAGTTAATGATCAACATCGCTTATTTAATAAAAGCGTTTAAATCCTATAATTTCTCTAACTTCTAAAATGGTTTTATTTGCACTTTCAGATGCTTTCTCTGCACCCATTTTTGCAACTTTACTCAACAAAGCATCGTCGGCCAATACATCATTGATTTTATTCCTGTATGGATCCAAGAAGGTATTCATGTCATCTGCCAATTGTTTTTTCAAATCACCAAAGCGAATACTGCCATTGTAATAATCGGCTTCATACTTAGCAATAACATCACTTGCACATACCAGACCCATCAAATCAAATAAATTCTGAATAGCCATAGGTTTATCTGAACCTGGTTCTGAAGGCCCATCAACACTAGCTGTTACTGCCTTCATTACTTTTTTGCGCATTACCTCTTCCGAATCGCTCATGTATATAGAATCCGCTTCTCCGGCGCTCTTACTCATTTTGCCTTGACCAGTTAAGCCAGGTACTTTAACTAAATTTTGATCGTAGTTAAATGCTTGTGGTTCTGGAAAATATTCAACATTGTACAAGCGGTTAAATCGGTTACCAAATGTTCTCGCCATTTCCAGATGTTGCTCTTGGTCTTTACCCACTGGCACTTTCAAGCCTTTATGCAATAAAATATCAGCAGCCATTAATACAGGATAAGTTAATAAACCCGCATTCACGTTGTTCGGTTGGTCGCGCATTTTATCTTTAAAAGAAGTCAATCTTTGCAATTCACCCATGTAGGCATTCATGTTTAAAAACAAATACAACTCGGCCGTTTGGGGCAAATCACTTTGCAAATACAAAGTACATTTTTCGGGATCTAAACCCAATGCAATGTATTCTGCCAACACACGTTTAACCGAGCTGTGCAAATCGCCAGGCGTTGGATGCGTAGTCAATGAATGGTAATCAGCGATAAAGAAAAATGCATCAAATTCATTTTGCATACGAATAAAATTCTTTACTGCACCGAAATAATTTCCGAGATGCAACTTACCTGTAGGCCTTATACCACTTACTACTTTTTCCATGATGAATCTTGCAAATCTACAAAAAAATTTGGATTGAAGATTCAGAATATTAAAAGCATTTAGGCTTTGATATTCATGTCAAACTTCTTAATTTTGAATTCAATTTCTAAGAAACATCAGCACATGAAAGCAGTGATACCTGTTGCAGGCATTGGTACCAGACTAAGGCCTCACACCCATACACAACCCAAATCTTTGATTCCAGTAGCTGGAAAACCGATTTTAGCCCATATTATTGACCAATTGGTTGCAGTTGGTGTCAATGATTTTGTTTTCATTATTGGCTATTTGGGTGATAAAATTGAAGAATACATTACCAAATCATATCCAAACATCAATGCCTCTTTTGTTATTCAAACCACTGGAAAAGGCACTGGACACGCCATTTGGTTGGCAAAAGAGCAAATTAAAAACGAGCCAATTTTAATTGTTTTCGGTGATACCATTTGCGAAGTAAATTGGAAAGAAATCATTGAATCACCTCATTCACTTTTAGGTGTAAAAAAGGTAGATGACCCTAGGCAATTTGGTGTAGCAGAAGTTACGGATGACAATAAAATCACCCGCTTAATTGAAAAACCAGCAATTCCAAAATCTAACCTTGCCCTAGTTGGTATTTATAAGGTTAACGAAACCAAAGATTTAATGCACTGTCTAGACAACATCATAGACAGCAACATAAAAAACCAAAATGAATTCCACCTCACCGATGCGCTTATGTGCATGGTATCAATGGGCATTAATTTTTACACCTACAATGTAACCTCTTGGTTCGATTGTGGTAAAAAAGAAATTCTATTACAAACCAATCAATTGCTTTTAAAACGTGGAAATTTTGAAGCGGTTGACCCTGAATCAATTCAAAACTCCATAATCATCCCTCCTGTTTTTATAGACAAAGGATGCAGAATCAGCAACAGCATTATAGGTCCAAACGTAAGTATAGGTGAACATGCCTTAATTGAATCATCAATTATAAAAGAGACTATTATTGGTCCATTTGCAGAACTTAATTACGCTGTATTAAACAATTCACTCATTGGCAATGATGCTTCCTTACAAGGAACCGTTCACAGCCTTAACCTAGGAGATAGCGCAGAAATAAATTTCGGATAATGACATACACACAAGAAGAAATCGTAAAAGCCAATGGTCCTTTTAAAGCACCTGAGCAAATAACAGAGGAATACCTCGCCACTTGCATAGAAGAAATTGCAAAATTCCCAAAATCACTTACCTCATTTATGATGTCTTTAAAACCAGAACATCAAATGCACACCTACCGTCCAGAAGGATGGAGTTTCAGACAAGTGGTTCACCATATCGCAGACAGCCATATGCAGGCATTCACCCGTTTCAAACTGACTTTAACAGAAGACAAACCAACCATTAAACCCTACAGTCAGAATGCTTGGGCGGGTACTTCAGACAGTTTGGAAGTTGATGCACTTATTTCATGTGCCTTGATTATTCCTTTGCACGAAAGATGGTTGCATCTATTAAAGACTATGGAATTGAGTGACTTTGATAAAATCTATTACCATCCAGAATACAAAAAAGAATACACTTTAGGTGAAGTCATTGGTTTATATGCTTGGCATGGCAAACACCATCTAACACAATTGCAAAGGTATGCCCACAACCAAGGTTGGATTACTTTAGCGTAAATGCAGTTGAATAAACTTTTCACTCCTGGGGTTAAGCTCATGCTTATTGCTAGTCTAGCTTTTGCATGGATGAATTTCAGTGTGAAAAGTATAGGGCATATTCCAATTTTTGAAGTTATTTTATTTAGAGCTGGGATAACACTCATTATCAGTTATGCCATACTTAAAAAAAAGAAAGTTTATCCTTGGGGAACCCACCATAAATTTCTTTTTGCAAGAGGCTTATTTGGCGCTGGCGGATTAATTTGTTATTTCTACACCCTGCAACACATGCAATTGGCCAATGCCATTGTAATACATTACCTTAGTCCTATTTGCACCACCTTAATTGCCATGGTTTTTCTTGGCGAAAGAGTGCGCTATATTCAATGGATAGCATTTGCTATTTCTTTTTCTGGTGTTGTTATGGTAAAAGGATTTGCAAACGTCGACACCTTCGATTTTCTTATGGGTGTGGCCGGTGCTGTTTTTACAGGCTTGGCCTACAACGCCATCCGCAATATGAAAGACAAAGAAGATGCAGATGTCATCATCTTTTATCAACCCATGGTTGCTCTGCCATTGGTTTTAATCTATTTCGCCATTTTCCCACAAGATTTTGTTTTACCTCAGGGCTGGGATTGGTTCTATTTAATTGGAACTGGCATATTCACCCAAATAGGACAATACTACATCACACGTGCTTATCAAATGGACACCGCAGCCCGTATTTCTAGCGTGAGTTATATTGGTATAGTTTGGGGTGTTGTGATGGGTAAATTTATTTTTAATGACACTTATCCTCCAACAGTTTTATTGGGCATGGCGGTCGTGCTGTCTGGAGTTATGTTGAATTTAAATGCACTTAAAGTTAGAAAACTCGCAGACAAAGTGAGAACATTGTTTGTGCACGATTAGATTTAGCTTAAACTTTCTTCCCAATTTTAAATATTAAAAAATATTTCTTCGTCAAAGCCACGAATTTAAAATTGAAGATGTCTTCAAATAAATTCAGCGCCTATGAAGTCAATCTACTCTCTATCAATTTTAATTATTTTTCACTTCATCAGCAGCAACAAAATTCAGGCGCAGGGTGAAAACGACCATTGGATTTTTGGCAATTCATGCCACGTTTCTTTCAAGAATGGATCACCTCAAGTTTTAGCTCCATTAAACACTTTAAAAACCTTTGAAGGCTGCAGCTCTGTAAGTGATAAATATGGCAACCTACTATTTTATTCAGACGGCATTACCGTTTGGAACAAGAACCATGGCATTATGCAAAATGGAAACGGTTTATTAGGCGACCCTTCCTCTACCTCATCTTGTGTGGTGGTACCATTTCCAAAACACCCAAATATGTATTACATGTTTTGTGTGCAGTCAAACATGTCGTATACCCATTTGTTAACCTATAACATAGTGGATCTTAGTGCAAATTCAGGCCTTGGTAAAATAGTTTCAAAAAACAATATTCTTGAAACTTATTCAGATGAAAAAATTGCAGTAACAAAGAATTGCAGTAGCCAAGGATATTGGATACTAGTGCACCGAGCAAAAAGCAATTTGTATTTAAGTTTTTCATTAGATTCTACAGGAATTAAAGCTACGCCAAAAACGAGCATCCAAGATATTAGCTCGTCACAAAGCATAGAAATTGGTTACTTAAAATTCTCAAGTGATGGCAATTTCTTAGCCAATGCCCAATGCCATGGGCGAACCATAGAACTTTATAAATTTGACAAAAAAACAGGCCTTTTAAAATACATTGCCCATGAGACAATTGCAATGGGAAGAGACCAAACTTTTTATGGGCTTTCATTTTCTCCTAACAATACTTTTTTATATGCATCATATCTTGATCAGGGATTGGTTTACCAATACAATTTAAAACAATCTCCAGGCAGCATTTTTAAAAATGGAATTCTGGTAATGAAAGGCAGTTCTAGAATTGGCTCCCTTCAACTTGGTAAAGATAAAAAACTTTACGCCACAAATTCCTACAACACAAACAGTTTAAACTGTATTTTAAATCCCGAGGAATTGGGAACCGATTGTCAAGCAGTACTTAACTATTTAACTTTAAACACCACTTGTCATATTGGCTTACCTACTTATGTAGAAAGCTTGGACAATTATTTCACTTTGGGCAGGGACAGTGTTATTGATTACCACAAACACACCTTGAGTGCTAATTACAAAAACGCAGAATACCTATGGTCTACTGGTCAAAAAACTGAAAGCATTATAATTGACAGAAGTGGTACCTATTGGTTAACGATTATAGATCCCCAAAAGTGCATCTTAATTAGAGATACCATAACCATTGACTTAATGCGTTTTGGTGCCGATATGAAAGCATTAGCTTTTGATACCTTGTCTGTATGTTCTGGCACAAAAATATCACTCCCTAAATTTGAAAGCGACAGTCCTAATATTCGATATTTTTGGACCAACAACAACCCTAATATAGGTTTAGCTCAATCAGGTTGGGGACAAATCGCCGATTTTAAAGCCCCTTTTACTAGGGAAATTGAAACAGCTAAAATTACAATATATCCCAAATCAGATACTGCTAGAGGGAAACCAAAAACTTTTCACCTAACTATTAAACCCCAAATTAAATTAGATTCAATTCCTTCATTTACAATATGCGCAGGCGATAGTTTACCTGACTTATACTTTACCTGCAATGTCAATCAATTTAAAACGGATTGGACCAATAACAACTACGGCATTGGACTAAGCAGCAATGGCAGTGGTTACTTTCCTAAATTTGTCAGTCAATTAAATGCAAACGACAAAAGCGCAAAAATTAAAGTAATTGGCACTAATGAATACTGCTCTTCAGACACAACAGAGTTTGAAATTAACATCATAGGCTTACCTTCAATTGCACTTGTTGATGACCAACAATTTTGTGGGGATCAAATTCTTGAGAAAATCGACTTTAAAAGTCAAACTAAAAATGCTGCCATAAATTGGACAAACAACAATACCAAGATTGGTTTACCTGACACTGGAACCACATTTATCAGACAGCAAAAACTATTAAACCCTGACAAAGATCAAAGCAGTTTAATCACCGTAATTGCGGTTAATGGCAAGTGCAAATCAAAGGCCATGAGTTTCAAAATCGAACTAAAAAGTAAACCACTTATTGAATCAGTTAAAGCATTTTCTTATTGCAGCGGGGATAGTATGAAATCAGTTAGATTCACTGTGACAAAACAATTCGAAAAATTGGAATGGAATAATGACAATATCAGAAGTGGAATTCCAAAATCAGGGGCAACACTTTTACCTTCTATGAAATTACCCATACTAAACTCTACAGAGATTTCTACCATAGAAGCAATAGCCTACAACAAACAGTGCCAATCAGAACCTATTAGTTTTGATATTAGAAGTATAGCCAAACCACAATTAAACAATTCTAAACAAGAAGAAATTTGTTCTGGCGATAACACCCAAGAGATTACCCTTCACAGCAGCCCTGCTTCATCTAATATATCTTGGACTTACCAGGATAGTTTTATGGGTGAATTTAAAACAGGAAATAAGATTATTCCTAGCATACCTACTATTGCATCACAAAGCACCAAACACCATAAAATAATTATACAAGCTGAATATGAAACTTGCAAAAGTGACACCATGTGGCTCGATTTAAAAATCAATCCAAAACCAATTGCTAAATTTGAAATATTGAAAAGCGAAACCGTATATGGTAAACTTCAAAATGAACTTTCAACAATAAACAAAAGTGAAGGTGGCAGTTATTATTTATGGAATTGGGGTGACCAAGAAATCTCTGAGGAATTCCAACCCAAGCACAACTACAATACAAACAATGAAAATCTAATTACTTTATATGTAGAAAATGAATATGGCTGTTCAGATACTGCGAGCATACGTATTGAATTCACAAACCAAATTCAATACAATATCCCGAACGCTTTTTCACCTGATAAAAACGGCAAAAATGAAGTGTTTCATATCTATGGCTTAACTAATGAAAGTGCAAGTTATGAAATCTTTAACCGCTGGGGTGAAAAACTATTTGAAACCTCTGGTAATACGGCATGGGACGGGACTTACAAAGACAAAGATTGCCAAGCCGATGTTTACATTTACAAAGCTAAAATCGTATCAAAAGAAGGCAAACTAATTGAACTTTCAGGAACTGTTAGTTTGTTGAGATAAAGCAAGTCAATCATCTGCAAGAAACTCCAATTTATGCCCACATTACTCCAATTTAATGTCTTTATAAACCAAGTCTAAATATTGAAGCACATCAACATCATTTGCATCAATTTCATAGGCTTTGTTTAAATGGTATTGAGCCTTTAAACGTTTGTTGGTTTTCCAATAGGCGATTCCTATAAACTTTTCAAAATTATCAAAGACTTCTTGATGCTTACTTTCTGCCAAAACTAGGCAAATCAAAGACTCGTCGGCTTTGTCTAGCTCCAACAATGAAACGCCTTTTAGCGCATAATAATTTGCTTCAAATTCATTTTCAAGCCCTATTTCATCGCATTTCTCAATTACATTTTCAAACTGCTTAAGATTAAACATTGACAAAATGCTGTAATACTTTAAGCTAGCTGAAAATGGAAAAAACTGAAGTCCTTTATTCGAGTTATCCAAAGCCTCTTTAAATAAGCCTTTTTGGGAATATGCATAAGTCAAGATTTTATACTCATCTTCATCAAGGCTCATGCGCTCTTCATTTGCAGGAATCCATTCTATTAGCTTATCCCATTGGTCCAGTTGAAAATAACACAAGGTTTGAATTTTGTATACAGCGTCAGAACTGTAATCCTGGGCTTTAAATCTCTCTAATATTTGCAATGCTTTGTAATACTGTTTGGTATTAAAGAGATTTAAAACATCATTTAAACTGCGTTTAAACAATAAGTTTTTAATTTGATACCCATCATTGAAAGTTATCGTACCATCCTCAAGTTTAATTGGAATAGAAGAAGGTATTAAATTGTAAAAAACATCTATTAATGCCGATATACAAAGCAAAAAAGAGAATATCTGTATGTATAAATTATTTACATAGTTTGTAAATATAAAAAACGAAAGTAAAGCTACTACTAGAGTGAGTATGACCCCAGAAAACAATACTACAATATTTTGTCGTCTACCTAACAAGCCTTCATGCACGCACAAACCACCTCGGTAAACAAGGTCTCTGTAATTTACGTAAACATTTAGTCTTTTAAGCTTTAAAACGATGGTTTTGTTGTTGCAGACATTTCCTCCTAAATAAATTGAAACACGCTCTTTTGTATAGTACAATGCAGGAAGTGCATGCCCCAATTCATGTAAAAGCGTACTTAATACCCGGACACTGTATCCAAAACTTAGGAAAAGGAAAAAGTACAGCAAAACATCAATTTCTAGGTTTGCAAAACACCCACGTTAAACGGCTTAACCGGCGCGTGGTTTGCCATTGCTATGCCTTCGCTTATTACTTTTCTGGTTTCTATAGGATCTATCACACCATCAACCCAAATGCGTGAAGCCGCATAATATGGAGATAATTGATTTTCGTATCGTGCAATGATTTTATCTAATAAAGCCTTTTCTGCTTCTGGAGTAATTTTTTCACCTTTGGCTTCCAAACTGGCCTTCTCGATTTGCAACATCACCTTAGCTGCTTGCTCGCCGCCCATTACAGCAATACGTGCACTTGGCCAAGCATAAATAAGTCGCGGGTCATAAGCCTTACCACACATAGCGTAGTTTCCTGCCCCATAACTGTTTCCAAGTATGATGGTAAACTTAGGCACTGTACTATTGCTCATAGCGTTAACCATTTTAGCCCCATCTTTAATTATTCCTGCGTGTTCGCTTCTGCTACCAACCATAAAACCGGTAACGTCTTGTAAAAACACCAAAGGAATTTTCTTTTGGTTGCAGTTCATTATAAACCTTGCAGCTTTGTCGGCACTATCGTTGTAGATAACACCACCAAATTGCATTTCTCCTTTTTTATTTTTTGAAATCATGCGGTTATTGGCAACTATGCCAACAGCCCAACCATCAATGCGGGCGTAACCACATAAAATGGTTTTGCCATAACCTTCCTTGTATTCTTCAAACTCACTGTTGTCAACCAAATGCTCAATTAAGAATTTACTATCGTATGGTTTTGCTCTGTCCATTGGCAGAATTCCATAAATATTTTTAATGTCATGCAAAGGTGCCTTTGTGGCCACGCGGTCAAAACCGGCTTCCTCAAATTTACCAATCTTATCCATGATATATTTGATACGGTCTAGGCAAGATTGATCGTCAGGAAAACGGTCGTCGATTACACCAGAAATCTCAGATTGAGAAATACTTCCCCCCAGAGTTTCATTGTCTATATCCTCTCCTACTGCGGCTTTCACCAAATAAGAACCGGCTAAAAATATCGAACCTGTTTTATCTACAATCAAAGCTTCGTCGCTCATAATTGGCAAATAAGCACCTCCTGCAACACAACTTCCCATAACGGCTGCAATTTGGGTAATACCCATACTGCTCATCACTGCATTGTTTCTGAATATACGCCCGAAATGTTCTTTGTCTGGAAATATCTCATCTTGCATTGGCAAGAACACCCCAGCTGAGTCAACCAAATAAATGATTGGTAAACGGTTTTCCATTGCTATTTCTTGGGCACGTAAATTTTTCTTACCACTGATTGGAAACCATGCACCCGCTTTAACCGTTGCATCATTTGCAACAATCATACACTGACGTCCACTTACATATCCAATTCCACAAACAACGCCACCACCCGGACAACCTCCATATTCAGGATACATGCCATCGCCTGCAAAAGCGCCAACTTCGGTAAAAGGACTGTCTGCATCTCTTAAATAATCGATGCGCTCTCTTGCCAACAATTTGCCTTTTTCTTTCTGTTTTGCCGCTGCTTTCTCCCCGCCTCCCAAACTCACTTTTTTGTGTTTGGTTTTCAGTTCGTATACCAGCTGTTTATTGTGGTCTTCGTTTTTGTTAAACTCGATATCAATTTTGTCAGACATAATTTTGTTTTGCAAAAATAGAACATTTAGCTTCATTACAAACCAAAATCGACAAGAATCGAATAGGATTCTTTGTCTATTTTTTCTTTAAAATTGAAATCTCTAACTGGTCAACAATTACAGTCCATCTGCCTGATGCAATTGAATCATTTAGACCTTGAATTAATGTTTGTTTATCGATCGGATAGGTTTCTGGCTCCACCCTCGACAAAACAATGTATTCTGCATTCTTAACTATAGGGTATTGATAGGCTTGGTCGCGGTAAGCAAGATGCGGGAGTATAGGCGATTGGGCACTTACAGCTGCATTGGTCGGAATTTGCTTTAAATATTGATGAATAATTCGTATATTATGTCCTCTTGAATAATGCCCTTTTTGATAAATACGCAAACGGTTGTAGTCGTGCTTGTAAATGGTATGGTCCATTAATCGTACGCTAACTGCCAATGAAAAAACACAAGCAAGCAGGGCTAATTTCTTTTGCAACGCAAATGGTTTTATCTTATTTAAAACCAAAAACAAACCAAGGGTTATAACGGGTGCAAACTCTATAGAATAATGACAATCTATGCTCCAAATCGCTGGATCATCGTAACACATTTTCGAAACTATTGGCAGCAAAAGCATTAATAAATACGTTGGTTTGAAAACCAAAAAAACTGCCCCTGAAAATGCGATAAACAAATAGAACTCCGTTTTCACCCAATTGTAACGTGGGTTACCCGTATGGTTTAAAAACAAATGCTTTAAAAAATCGGAAGGATGAACTACAATATTTTTTAATGCATCAAAATAGTCGCTGCCCAAAACATGGTATTTAAAATGTCCATAGGCTTTATCGGGCGACAAGGCTGGCATAATTATCTTGATGGCCAAGAAAAAATAAACCAAAGAGAACAGAGTTGCTATACTCAAATACAAAACCCGTTTTTTATCTTCTCTGTATTCAATAATGAGGGCAAAACAAACTGAAGCCAACCATAGAGCTATTGACTCTTTGCACATAAGCATCAAAAAGAAAAAAGCAGAAGCTTTTAGAAAATCTTTGCGCTGCAAAAACAATAAAAACCATGGCAAAGACATAGCCGCAAGAACATTGCTGTGGTAGTCGAATGACAATGCAGAATAAATACCAAAAAACAAGAACAGATGCAGTGTAGCAATAAATGCTATTGAGGTTTTAACTTGCTTTTCAATTAAAAATTTATACACTCCTAGACCGCCCATGAGCACAAAACAAATTTGGGCAAATTGCAAAGTATATTGGCCTAACAAACGAGAAATAGGACCCAATAAAATCAAAGTAAAATCAAGATGATCAGACAAAAGATTTCTAGGCAATTCTTTAAACAGTGTCGCGTCATTCCATTGGCCATGTGCATAGTCGTATAGCGCATTGGTGTATACACCCAAATCGAGCCCAAAAGTTCTAAAGCAATAATGGTTCACAAAAGCAATGAGTCCGTACACAAGGGCAAAAACGCCCATTAACAGACCGAATTTATACTTCTGAGAAATGACTTTTAACATTAGAACCAAACCGTCAGATTGGTGATTAACAAATTGCTGTAAGGAATAGCCTTTTTACTTGGACTTTCATATACATCCTTTTGGGAAAAGTAAGTTCTAGCTTCAAAACGGAACAAGGCATTGGGACTGATTTTCAAATTGTAACACAAGCCCCCGCTATAGGTGCTAAATCCTGCCACTCCCGTTATTGGTTTAATTTGAATTGAAGATGCATCTTCAAAATATTCAATTCGAGCAGAAAGGGATGACTTCTTATTAAAACTGTAGCGGCCTATGACATTGGCTTGCCACCATTGTCCTTGTGAACTTATGCCATTGCTGTCTTTTCGTTCTTGCAATCCCGCATAGACACAAGAAGTTAAAGAAAATTTTCCATCAGGATTGTAAATGGCATATAAATCGGTGAAATAACGCACCCCGAAATCAGGATTTATTTTCGAACCTTCATTGCCCACATAGGTGTTCCAGTTAAGCAAAAGCTTGTTGTTTGGGCGGTATTCAATTTGAGTACCCAAAGACAATTGCTTATTTTCATCTTGAATAGACTGCCAGCCATTTAACAAATACCAATAAGCACTTATTTTTTTATTTATGGGTGTCGATAATTTAACCCCAGTTAAAAAATATGGCACATATTCTGGCGCAAAAGAACGGGTGTACATGAGATGGTCTTTAGAGATAGCAGACTCATTGGTATAAGGAGAAGGCAAAACCCCTACATCCAACCATATATCTTTCTTCTTAGACAATTTTACGCCGGCATTGGCTTCAACAATATTTTTAAGTGTTCCTTTTTCTGCAGCGTAATTAGAGTTAATATAGTTTCCAAAGCCTGGCACAAAGTGGGCCCTTACATTGTCATTGATATATTTAAAATCGGCATACGCTAAATTGATATTTATTTCATTGTGCCTAGGTGAAGAAACGCAATATGGGCGTTCAAATTCACTTGGTCTGTTAAAATCAAAACCATAATAAACATCCATATAGGCACCAACCGTAATTTTACCTTTAGCTACAGAATCATATACATTCACCATTCCGGTATTGCTTACCTGAGCATTAGCGGCAATGGATACTAAAAAAAGAATCAGCGTTAACTTTAATTTCATCGTTTAAAAGATGAAACAAAAGTAAGACTTTTATTAAAGCCTAAAAAGCACTGCAAAAATCACCCGATTTTCAGCCTTAACTAAATCTGGTCTCCAACTTGGATCCAATGCCGTTGTTGAGTAACCTGTTTGCGAGGTCACACCTCCGCGCCCCGCAAAGTATGGAACGTTTGATTGTCTGTGCACAAATTCAATTCTAAAAGTGATACTTTGATTGGGCATCCAATCGAGGTTACTCGAACAATCCCATCCAAAAAACTTATCTCCCGGATTGGCAGAAAAAGGAAAAGCGCCCGCAGTTTTCGTAGGATCATTAGGATTGGGCAAAGGACTTGCTTGACCGGTTGGATAAAGCACCAAGTAGCGTCCAGGATTGCTCATCAAACCACCCCCAATGGTCCATGCCAATTTGTTGTTTAAAAACCAAACACGGTTGTAAAACATGGCACTTAAAAAATGTTGGGTCGGATTTAAACTATCGCCATTAAACGCTTTAACACCACCCCCATTTTCAAAACCAATATCACCGGTCAAAGAAAACGCAGCCTTGCTCACACCTTTTGATGTTGGACGGTTAAGGTATCTAAGTAAAATACTGTTATCTGAATGAAAACGTTTTCTATTCGGAATACCTGCAGCATCGGTACCATAATAGTTATTGCTTATGAGTTTCAAATTGCTGTTATCAGACATGTAAGTAATGCTGCCACCAAAACCCGGCATGCGGTTAAACTTGCCATAACTTTGCCAACCATTGATAATCCATGGCTCAATTTTTAAATTTTTTGTTGGGAAAATCTGTATTCTAATTCCATTGAAAAACCAAGGTGTGTTGTCAGATGTAAAAGAGGCTTGGTATTCCCAATTTTCTGCTTGGTAATATGAATTTAAACCGATGTAGGACATAAACATACCGGCATCAATGTTGATTCCATACCATTTGTTGATGTGATATCCCGCATAAGCTTCGCTAAGATAACGGTATACAGTTGCAAGGTCGTATTGACCTTTATAAGGACTGTAATCATTTCTCGGAACAACCGTTGAACGGGTACCAAATTGAGTCATAATTCTTGCCCTGGCATTTTGGTAATTGAAATCGCCCCCAAAGTTAGCCGAAGACAAAGTCATTTCATTGTTTCTGGCCAAGGCTGTAGAACCAACAACAGTATTGTCGTTAGGATTATTACCTGAGTGCGTATAATTAACGTCAATCAAAATGGTAGGCGAAAAGTACTTGTTTTTAAAAACGGAAGAATCGCGTCTATCGCTTCCATTTTGCCAAGTTTGGTCGATACCTTGAAATGGAATTCTCTCAACTTTTTGAGCATACATTCCCAATCCTATAAAATAGGAGAAAACTAAAATTGATATATTTTTCATGTTATTTAACTCTATCTAGAGCGATTCTGTTTACTGGAGTAACAATTAAAGGAACTTGTTCTGTTACCACATCGCTTTTATCCAATCCAAAAGCGGCCTCGTCTTTTTGGGCCATACGTTTCAAAAAGAAATATGACTCAAGCAATAAACCAGAGCGTATGCTGAGTTCATTTTCAACAGAAAGGAATTTTTGGAAGACTACAAATTTGAAATCAGGTTCTGCATTGTAACGTGTTGAACCATCGGGACGGATATGCAATTGCAATTCTCGGTTTTTTACCAAATCTTGCACAATTTGCTTGAAGAATAATTCCGTTCTTACTTGAACCCTGAAACCAACATTTAGATTCACTTTGATGACTTTATCATCTATTAATTCTGAAACATGGTAGGATAATGAATAAGGACTTTCAGTTCTGTTGAGGTGTAAAAACCAATACACATCGGCCCGTTTGGGCTTTTTAGCAAATATTGAATTAATTACTTTTTCCTCAATCTCTGTGCGGTTATTTGCTTTGGTTAAATAAATAAGATGGGTAGCAAATTTTGGAATATTTACATCTTCACTTAGGTCTTTAATCAGTGCAGTATGCTTACCCAAATCCACAAAATTAATTAGTTCATTATTCACCTTGCGGGCCTTATACCAAATATACATTACCAAGAAAATAAACAATTCGAAAAACAAGAACATCCAACGTTCTTTAATTTTCGCCACATTGGCTATAAAAAACGAACCTTCAATAGAGATGAAAAACAAGAAGACGATTATCACTAAAAACTTATTCCATTTCAGTCTGTAATACATAAAATACGCCAACAAGACGGAAGTCATTAGCATGGTAACAGTGATGGAAAAACCGTAGGCCGCTTCCATGTGGGTAGATGATTTGAAATACAAAATCATCATGATGCAACCAATCCAAAGCATGGTATTGACACTAGGGATGTATATTTGACCTTTGAAATCAGTAGGTTGTTTAACTTTTACACGAGGCCAAAAATTCATGTTCATAGCCTCACTGATTAAGGTATAAGATCCACTAATCAAAGCTTGTGAAGCAATAATAGCTGCCAGAGTTGCGATATTAATCCCTATTAACAAAAACCATGATGGCATGATTTCGAAAAAAGGATTTCTGCCCAATAAAAATTGTTCTTGATGTCCCATTAACCATGCGGCTTGACCAAGGTAATTTATAACCAAACAGACTTTAACAAACATCCATGAAATGCGGATATTTTCTCGTCCGCAGTGCCCTAAATCTGAATACAAAGCCTCAGCCCCAGTGGTTGCTAAGAATACGGCACCCAATAGCCAAAAACCACCAGGATATTTCACCAATAAATCGAAGGCATATTTTGGATTTAATGCATTTAAAACTTGAGGATGGTCTAGTATCTGAGAGCCACCCAAGATAAATAACATTGAAAACCAAACGAACATTACTGGCCCGAAAACAGCGCCTACTTTATTGGTTCCAAATCTTTGAAAGAAAAACAATATGGTTAAAATCACCACAACAATTGGAACAGTTGGAATATGTTCTAAACCTTTTACCATTGTCAATCCTTCAACGGCAGAGGCCACAGAAATTGGTGGGGTTATTATACCATCGGCCAAAAGCGTAGTAGCACCCAATATGGTAGGTATAACAAGTTTTTTCCCATAACGTCTAACCAAGGCATACAAAGAAAAGACACCGCCTTCACCTTCGTTATCTGCTTTTAAAGTTAACCAAATATATTTAATGGAAGTTTGAAACACCAAGGTCCAAAACACACAAGACACACCACCATAGACCAAGAGTTCTGAGATTTCGCGATCCCCAACTATTGCTTTTAACACATACAAGGGACTGGTTCCAATATCCCCATAAATAATCCCCAATGCCACCAATAACGAGGCATACGTTACTTTTTTCTTAAGGTCTTTTTTCATTAATTTACATTTAAACTTGCGGCAGGCAAATTCGAAAGCAAAAATGAGTTAATAGCTATAAAGACCTTATAAATAAAGAAGACAAGGATATAAAGAAAATATAAAAATTAGAAAAAACGGTAACCCACACCGCTTTCTGTTACGATATGTTTGGGGTCATTGGAATTGATTTCAATCTTCTTTCTCAATTGCCCTATATAAACACGTAAATATTGGGTTTCCTCAACGAATGAAGGGCCCCAAATCTGCTTTAAAATAAACTGATGGGTTAAGACTTTACCTTGGTTAGAAGCCAATAAGGTCAGCAATTGGTATTCTGTTGAAGTCAGTTTTATAATTTCTTGATCGACACTTACAGTTCTTGTATTCAAATCAATACAAAGTAAGCCAGTTTGAATTTTATTGTCATGGTTATTTACCTCAGCATGTCGCATGGCATTTCGTATACGGGCTAAGAGTTCTCCTGTTCTAAAGGGTTTGCATAAATAATCTTCTGCCCCATTGTCCAATGCTTTTATTATATCAGATTCTGAATTTTGCACCGATAAAATGATAATCGGTTTCATATACCAAGTTTTAAGTTGCTTCAAAACTTCATGGCCATTGATATCAGGCAAGCCCAAGTCTAATAGTATCAAATCTGGTTGATGACTTGCTGCCATATGTATGCCTTCTTCACCAGTTGAAGCCATCAAGACTTTGTAATCTTGGTTTTCCAAGTTAATCTCCAATAATTTCCTTATTTGAGATTCATCATCGACAATTAAAATGATTTTGTTATTCATTTTTAAGTTGATTTACAAATGAGACTTCCGTTGGTATTGAAAAACTAACTTTTGCGCCACCTTCCATTCTATTTTCAATTTTAATACTACCCTTTTGAGCTTCAGTAAACCCTTTTGCAATAGACAAACCTAGGCCTGTACCGCCAGTTTTGGTATTCGGCAGGCGGTAAAATTTTCTAAATACATTTTGTAACTCTGTTTCAGGAAACCCATTCCCCATATCGGAAACTTCAACCAAAACACTTGATTCAACTGCGCTAATTGCTATGTTGACTTTCTTATCGCTTGCACTGTATTGAAGTGCATTCTTTACCAAATTAAAGAGTATTAATCCAAAGAAACCCGCATCCAATTTGAACAAAGGCAATTGATTGTTGATCTTAAAAGTGATGCGGTTTTGTTCATCAGAATTAAATAATTTTTTAATTAAACTATTGACCGTCTCATTGATGTCACACCAATCAGGTCGAGCTTCTAAGAAACCAGATTCAAGTCGGCTCATGTTTAATAAATTCTCAATTTGATGGTTCAAGCGGTTAGAGGCAATGTCCATTTCTTCAAGAACATTCTGTTTTTGCTTTTCACTTAATACCGCTTCCGAATCTTTAAGAGTTTCAACTCCGGTTATTAAAACGGAAACAGGTGTTTTAAGTTCATGTGACAAAGAATTAAATACCGTATCGTACAATTTTAACACATTTTTCTCTTGCTCAATTTCTGCATTTTGTTTGTGAACTTTCCTGATTTTATAGGTAAATACAGCATTAATGGACGCAATTAAAAAGTACATAAAGAACAATAAATTGTCCTCTGCATTGTCAATATGAAAAGTGAAAGTTGGAGGAATGAAAAAATAATTCCATATCAATGCCGATAAAATAGCGGCAGATATAACCGGAATAATATCAAACAACATTGCAAAAACCGAAAGCAGCATTAAAAGAACTAAAGCCACTAGATGATAACCTACAAAACCAACCGAAAAAAAGAACAGTGTAGAAACTATAATTACCGTGCTAAAGCAAAAGGCAAAGACAAAGGACTTTGATTTGAATGGACTTTTTAACATTGGTAATTTGAAGCAACAAATTAAGCCACTTTATTATAAATATTATATAAAAAAAGGGAACAATAAAATTGTTCCCTTTAAGAATACATTATTAACTTAGTTTATGCTAATTGCGCATCAATTTTAGAAGCCAACATTGTTTTAGGCACTGCGCCTACAATTTTGTCAACGACTTCACCACCTTTGAATACCAACAAAGTTGGGATGCTACGGATACCATATTTAGTTGCTACGCCTGGGTTTTCATCTACATTTAGTTTTCCAACCAATGCTTTGCCTTCATATTCTGAAGAGAGTTCTTCAACCAATGGACCGATCATACGGCAGGGGCCGCACCATTCTGCCCAAAAATCTACCAATACTGGTTTGTCTGAACCTAGTACTTCTGTCTCCCAACTTGAATCTGTGAAATGTTTTGCCATGTTATTTATTATTTACGAATGATTTGATGTTCAAAAAAACAATCTTTTTAATTGATGTTGCAAATTTAAAATCCACAACCGAGTGTTCAACATCAATTTTACTGATTGAGCTATAGGCTTTCTGATGTTTATAATTTTTCGAATTCAGATTGAATAAAGTGACTTAAATCCTCTCCTTTTAACAATCCTTTCGAAAGCATCGCCAAATTAAGTGCTTTTTCAGCCACAACTTTTGCTTGTTCTGCAGTTTCAGAAACCAAAACTTTTGCCTTTGGATGGTTGGTATTTAAAACCGTCTGATAATTTATAGGCAAATTACCAAACATATTAAAGCCATTCATTTTACTCATCTCACGCATACGACGGTCGTATTCACTTTCAGTAATCGTTAACAAAGCATCTGATGGCGAAAGCGCCTCGGTGCTGAATTTAATATCTGAATGGCGGTTGGCCGATTCAAATACATTTAACAATTGTTTTGCCTCCTCTTCATTTAACAATGAAATTTCTGAACGCTCTGATTTAATTAATTTATCCAAAGCATCCGCATCAACGCGTTTGCATTGTACATTCTCATTGTGCTGTTCTAAGTATCCTGTAAAATGACTATCCAATGGTCCTTCAAGTTTCAAAACCTCATAGTCGCGGCTATTGGCTGCGCGCACATACGAATGTTGTTCTTCTGCATTGTTGGTATATAAAACCACTACTTTAGAATCGCTGTCAGTTTGTATTGGTTTAATTTTCTCTAAATACTCCGTCATGGTATAATAAGTACCACTGGTACTTTCTAATAAGCAATAGTCTTTTGCCTTCTCAGCAAATTTCTCATCACTTAAAATACCATATTTAACAAACAAGTCGATGTTAGGCCACTTGGCTTGAAAATCGGCACGGTCTGCTTTAAACAATTCGCCCAATTTATCCGCTACCTTTTTGCTAATGTGGGTGGTAATCTTCTTAACGTTAGAATCGCTTTGTAAGCTGCTTCTAGAAACGTTTAATGGAATATCTGGAGAATCGATAACACCGTGAAGCAACATTAAAAATTCAGGGAGAATTTCTTTTACATTATCGGTAACAAACACTTGATTGCTGTACAATTGAACCTTGTGCTTTTCTGCTTCAATGGCACTGTCAACTTTAGGGAAATACAATATACCCGTTAAGTTAAATGGATAATCGACATTGATGTGTATCCAAAACAATGGAGCTTCAGCGTTTGGATATAGCGTTTGATAAAAAGCAATGTAATCTTCTTCTTTTAAATCATTTGGTTTGTTTAACCACAATGGCTTTTCTGAATTGATAATTTTGCCATCAAACTCAATTGGTACAGGTAAAAACTTACAGTATTTGGTTAATAAACTTGAAATTTTATACTTGCTATTGAATTCCAAACTGTCTTCAGCCAAATGCAAAATTATATCCGTACCACGTTCAGTTCTGTTGCCTTCACCGATAGTAAATTGAGTACTGCCATCACAAATCCATGAACTTGAAGTAGAGCCCTCTTTATAAGATAAGGTTTGAATTTCAACTTGTGAAGCCACCATAAAGGCACTGTAGAATCCAAGTCCGAAATGACCTATCACATTCGCATCTGCTTTGTCTTTGTATTTTTGTACAAATTCTTCTGCTCCAGAGAAAGCCAATTGGTTGATGTATTTTTCAATCTCATCTTCGGTCATTCCAATTCCATTGTCACTAATTGTAAGTGTTTTATTCTCCTCGTTTAATGTTACAGTGATTTTAAAATCGCCTGTCTCACCTTTAACTTCGCCTAGACTAGAAAGGGTTTTAAGTTTCTGACAAGCATCTGTAGCATTAGAAACGAGTTCCCTGATAAAAATTTCATGGTCGCTGTATAAAAACTTCTTAATGATTGGGAAAATATTTTCCGTGTTTACTGAAATTGAACCTGTTTTACTCATAAATTGTCGATGTGTTTCTTGGTTTCATAAGTGACAAATTCTATACCCGAGAAAAAGTCAAGTAATTTTGTCATATTTGCAGACAAAAATGTTTTTTTATCTGTCAAAAATATTGTTGTTTCTCATAAAACCATTGGTATGGGTTTTTCTTCTTCTATTGGCAGCCTTGTTTAGCAAAGAGGAAAGCAAAATGAAGAAAAGAGTATTTTGGGGATTTCTCTTACTATTTATCAGCTCCAATAATTTCTTGGTGAATGAAGCACTTTTGTTGTACGAAGACCATGACAAACCAGCACTTGATTCTTCTTACGAAGTTGGTTTGGTTTTGGGTGGTTTTTCAAAAAAAGACACCAGTTTAAACCGAGCAGTATTTTATGATGCAAACGACCGTTTGATGCAAGCTATAAAAGCACTGAAACAAGGACAGATTAAAAAAATAATGATCAGCAGCGGCAGTGCATCTGTTTTATACCAAGACATGAAAGAAGCGGATGCTGTGCATGAATATTTAAATGAAATTGGAATAGCAGATTCCAACATTATAATAGAAAACCAAAGCAGGAATACCCATGAGAATATATTATTCAGTCAGAAAATCCTTGACTCCTTGGGCATACAAAGCAAGGTATTGGTTTTTAGCAGTGCATGGCATATTCCAAGGGTTAAATTGTGTTTAAAAAACACCATGCAAGCCGACCTATTTGCTTGCAATTTTTTATCCGATAAAAAGCGAGATTATTCGCCTAGCAATCTTTTAGTCCCTACAGCTGCAGCCTTATCCAACACGGAATTGTTATTCAAAGAATGGGTTGGTTATGTGTTTTATTGGATAAAAGTTTCTTAAGCACTTACAAACAGACCTGAAATCAAGACATATAGAAGACAATATTTTTTTGTTCTGTCAATATTTTAATGTCTATTTGCATAGAAGATGAATATACATATTTTAGCTTGTGGAGGCGCGGTTATGCACAATATTGCATTGGCCTTGCATCAATTGGGGCATCATATTACTGGCAGTGATGATGAGATTTTCGAACCTGCATTATCCCGCTTAAAGAAAGCCAATATTTGTCCTGAAGCCTTTGGTTGGTTTCCCGAAAAAATCAACACCCAACTAGATTTTATTATTCTGGGCATGCATGCCCGTTCTGACAATCCTGAGCTTTTAAAAGCAAAAGAATTGGGAATTAAAATATACAGTTTCCCAGAATATGTTTATGAACATGCAAAGAATAAAACCCGCGTGGTTATAGGTGGCAGTCATGGGAAAACCACCACTACCGCCATGGTGATGCATGTATTGAAGACACTAAATAAAGATTTCGATTATTTGGTTGGTTCCCAACTTGAAGGTTTTGACACCATGGTTCGTTTTTCTGATGCGCCATTAATGGTTATAGAAGGTGATGAATACTTAACAAGCACCTTAGATCCTATTCCTAAATTTTTGAAATACAAACCACAAATTGCCATGATTACCGGCATAGCTTGGGACCATATCAATGTTTTTCCGACTTGGGAAAACTACGTTGAACAGTTCGAGTTGTTTGTAAAATCGATTGAAGCTGGAGGTAGTTTAATTTACTTTAGTGGAGATGAAACATTGAAAACGGTTTGTGAAAATACAGAGCTAAAAAAGCTACCTTATAACACCCCACATTACCACATTCGAAACAATAAAGTTGTAGTAGGAAAAGGAGAAAGACACACCCTTGAAATATTCGGAGAACACAACCTTCAAAATGCCGAAGGTGCTTGTTTGGTTTGCAAAGAATTGGGTATTGGAGAGGATGAGTTTTACGAAGCTCTATCAAGTTTTAAAGGAACTGCAAAGCGATTGGAAAAAGTTCATGAAGAAAACAACTTAATAGTTTTTAGGGATTTTGCACACTCTCCTAGTAAACTAAAAGCCAGTATTGATGCGGTAAGAAAACAATTTAGCTCACATCATTTTATAGCTGTATTTGAACTGCATACATTTAGCAGCTTGAATAAAGATTTTTTACCCAATTATCAACATTGTATGGACTTGGCAGATGACGCCTTGGTGTATTACAATCCAGAAGTATTTGCACATAAAAAAATGCAAATAATTGAAAAAGAAGATATTACAAAAAACTTTGGCTCTAAAGTTTTAGCCATTGAAAACAGCAAAGAATTAATTTCAAAAATTGCTGAATTTAAAAGCAACGTTTTGGGCAAACCATGTGTCTTGCTTCTTATGAGTTCCGGGAACTTTGACAATGCGAAAATGTGGTAACTTTATGGGTTTTCTGAATTCATATTTTTTCCTTATTTTCGTAAACTTAAGTTTTACCGAGACCGACAAAAAATATGATGAAACGCTTACTAATTTACTTATTTCTTTTAATCTTTGCTCAAGAAGCTGCCGCTGTAGTATGCTTGCCTGAATGGAAGTACCAAAGACCAATTACGGTTACCAATGCAAATGCATCTGCGTACACCAATTTTCAGGTTAAAATTACAGTAAATACACAAGCTTTAATTTCAGCAGGGAAGATGAACATCAATGGTGATGACATTCGCTTTACTGATGCGTCGTGTTCAAAATTGAATTTTTGGATTGACAGTAATATCAACACCACAAGCACTGTAATTTGGGTAAAACTCAAAACCATCCCATCATCGGGTTCGACAACCATCAATATGTATTATGGAAACCTTTGTGCAGCAGCAACACAAAATGGAGACAGTACATTTATTTTATTTGATGATTTTTCGGGTTCAACTTTAAACTCTACAAAATGGGCAGCGCCATTCAAACAGGTTGCTGGAAATGGCACCTTAACTATTTCAGGAGGAATGGCTAATTTCAACAATACAGCCAGCACAGACAACATAATCCGCTCTGTAACTGCTTACACTGCTCCTCATATAACCGAAGCAAAAATCAAATTAAACTCAGGAAGTTATCCAAGTATAGCTCAGTTAAACACAGGAACATTTTCGGGAGTTTCATTAATGACAGGATCTGGAGCATACCTCGATTTATTCCATACCCAAACAGCATCAGCTTCATGCGCAAGTTACCAGTCTACTGCCAATGCATCAGCTACGGCTAGAGCTAATGGAATATGGGGATTGGCTTGGCCTGCAACAAATTCAGCCACAGCAACATTCCCTGGAGGCGCTCAACAGAACATAACCGCTACACCTGCATTAGCAGGGAGTGTACATGCAGCACTCGGTTTACTTTGTACAAGTATTGGAAGTGTTAGTTACGACTGGTGCAGACTAAGAGCTTATGCTCCTGTTGAAATGAGCACAACGGTTAATACAGAAGTTAATCAAGGAATAACCTATACATTTTCACCTAACCCAGTTTGTCCAGGCAGTAAACTAACCGTTAATTTTAGTAAAAACGGCGTTTTCTTTAATCCAGGAAACACATTCAAATTAGAACTTTCAAATGCTGCAGGTAGTTTTGGATCACCATTCACTTTATCAACCAAAACAGATACGACCATCAGCAGTATGGTAGTGGATATTCCTTCTTTCATTGCTCCAGGAACAGGCTATAAACTAAGATTAAGCACAACCAATCCTGCTTATACTTGTTTTTCACCAAGTGGTACATTAACTATCAATCCTAAACCGACTGTTTCATTTAATGTTTTAAATGACAACCAATGCTCAAAAGGCAACAAATACAATTTCACTTCTACTTCTACAATTAGCTCTGGAACTATTGATAGTTTCTATTGGAGTTGGGATGACAACAGCAAGCGCGATTCATTTTCTACAGTTAATGCTAGTCACTCCTTTAAAGTCTTTTACCCATATTATTATCCAAAATTAACAGTAAAAAGCAATTTGGGTTGTAAAGATTCGGCCACTAAAATCGTTAATCTTAAAGAGTCTCCAATAGTTAGAACTTGGTTTAATGATACGATACAATGTTTTAGAGGAAATGAATACAGCATAATGTCAGTATCTATGATTTACTCTGGAATGATTACTGGGATTAGTTGGGATTATGGCGACGGAAGTCCTATTGTTAATGGAGTTGACTCGACTGGGCATAAATATGCCGCTGCGGGTACTTACCAGGTTAGACAAATCAACACCCACTTAAGTGGATGTAAAGACACCAATGATTTGGCCATATTGGTAAATACACACCCAGTCGCCAAAATCAAAACCAATGTTACCGACCAATGTTTAAATGGCAATGCCTATATTTACGAAGCTCAATCAACCATTACCAATGGTTTGCCATTGATCAACTATTGGAATATTGGCGATGGTATTCTTAAAAGCCAACAAGATTCTGCGCACCACATCTATGCTACAGCGGGTGCAAGAAACGTTCAATTAATCACAATAAGTGATGATGGAGTTGATGGTTGTTCGGATACTGCCTATCAAAGCATTTTAGTCAATCCAATGCCAGTTGCTTTGATAAATAATGTAGACGTAGAAAAATGTAGAAAATACAACAGTTTCAGATTCAATTCAAAATCGACCATTAGCAGTGGAACAATGACCCACGATTGGAATTTCGGAGACTTAAGCACCATCAATTCAAAAGACACCGTTACACATTCATATGCTTCGGAAGGAACATATACAGTAAAAATGTACTCTACTTCTAATAAAGGTTGTAAAGACTCTACTCAAACAACAGTGGTTGTTAGACCAACGCCAACACCTTCATTTACGATTAACAAAGACATCCAATGTTTGAAGTATAACAATGTAAAAGCATATTCAAACTCTACCATTAGCAGTGGAACATTTACCAAATTATGGAAGTTAAGTGACGGAAGCTTCTTTACCGATGTAGATAGCATTTCGCATGGATTTGCATCAGTTGGTGATTACAAAATTCAATTAGAATTAAACTCCAACTATAATTGCAAAGACACAGTAAGTGATTCAGTATTTATTTTGACGATGCCGATTTCAGATTTTAGCATCAATGACCAAGACCAATGTTTGGAAGGAAACGCATTTACTTTTACCGACCTTTCAACCTTCAGCGCTGGAACAATAACTGGAAATAAATGGATATTTGATGATGGCACTTCAGCCACTAACATTAACACTATTTCTCATTCGTATTTGGCTGACAACGGATACATTCCAGGATTGCTTGTTTATGGCAGCAATGGCTGTTTTGACACCAGTTTCCAAAATGCAAAAGTATACCCTCACCCAGGCTCTGACTTTACAATAGGTGCTCCAGGTGCTGGTCAGTGCGTTAACAACAACAACTTTACATTTAACAACAATACCTTTATTGCAGAGGGTGGATTTACAAACCGTTGGTATTTTGGAGATGGTAGTCCATTTGTTACTTCTTTAAGTGCAACAAAAAAATACACCAAAGACAGCACTTACATTGTACGTGTTGTTTCAATCAGTGACCAAGGTTGTACCGATACAGCAGAGAAGTCAGTAATCGTTTACCCTAAAGCAAAAACAAATTTCACTATTGGAAATACACCACAATGTATTTTGGGTAATAAATTCAACTACACTTCAACAACAAGCATTAAGTCTGGAACCTATACTTTGAATTGGCAATATGGTGATGGAAACACTGCTGGTAATGTTGCTTCTACCAGTCACAGCTACAACAGTGTACAAACCTACAACGTTAGATTGTTTAGTACTACTAATTTTGGTTGTTTAGATACTGTAACCAAACAAATCAAAACTTTACCAATGCCGAATGCTAGCTTTACCTATAATTACGATCAAAAGTGTTTAAAAGGTAATGATTTTCAATTTAGCACCACCAGTACAGTTAGTAACGGAACTCCAATGAGCCACAATTGGTTCTATGGTGATAATGATTCAACGATTAACTCTACTTTCGGACAACATACATATAAAACTGATGGTCCTTTTGTTGTTCGCTTAATCTCAAGCACCAATATTGGCGGTTGTAAAGATACTTTAGACAAGACTGTAAATGTGTTCCCAATGCCTGTCGCAAGCTTTACCATAGACAATGACAAACAGTGTTTCAAAGGCAATCAATTTGGATTTGCATCTACTTCTAGTGTAAGTTCAGGTACAGTAGATTTTAACGATTGGAAATTCGGAGACAACACAACTTCTGCAATTGCATCTCCTAATAAATCATATTCAAAAGTTGATTCTTTCAGAGTAAGTTTAATCGTTACAACTAACCGCGGATGTCTTGACTCAACTGCGAAAAGAGTTCATGTATTCCCAATGCCTGTTGCCGCATTTAACATTACGCCTCCAAGCAGTTGTTTTAAAAAGAATGTATTTACCATCGTTAATAAATCTACCATAGTTGGTGGAGTTATTAGCTCATATAGCTACCAATACGGAAACAACGATTCAAGTAATTTAGCATCACCACTTCCTTATTCTTACCCTGTAGATGGTGCATACACAGTTTCATTAAAAGTTATTACAGATAAAGGATGTTGGGATACAATAAGCAAACCAATTACGGTTAACCCAAATCCAGTGCTTGACTTCACCGTAGACCCTGTATGTTTAAAAGACTCTTCAGTTTTTGTCAATCTAAGCAGTATTCCAACTGGTAGTATTACTTCTTGGAAATGGATATTTGGCAATGGCAAAACGTCTATTGCACAATCTCCTAAATTCAAATACAAAACCGTTGGTGCTTACGATATAACACTTATCGCAGGAACTGATAAAGGTTGTATTGACACTTTGAAAAAACCAGGTGCTGCAGTTGTAAATCCAAATCCTAAAGCAGGATTTGTTTACCAAAAATTAAGATCATGGGAAAATGAAGTAGACATACAATACACTGATACTTCTATTGGTGCTATCAATTGGAAATGGAATTTTTCATCAATGGGTACAAGCACAGATCAAAACCCTAAATTGTTCTACACCGATACCTTGACACAAAAGACCAGTTTAATTGTAACCAATTCATTCGGTTGTAGAGATACTGCGGTTAAAATCCTATTCATTGCACCTGATGTTGTTTATTACATGCCTAATGCATTTACGCCTAACGATGACAATATCAATGAGACGTTCAAACCAATTGGATTATCGTATGCACTGAATTATAAATTTATCATCTTCGACCGTTGGGGTAATATCATGTTCAAAACCGACAATCCTCAATTGGGATGGGATGGCAAATTCGAAAACGAATTGGTAGCTCAAGACCTTTACTTCTACCGTTTAGAATTTATAGGAGTTGATGAATTGAGACACACAGAAAAAGGAAATGTCTCAATCTTGAGATAATCATAATTTAAAAGACACTTACCACAAAAACCATGTCTCTCTAGGCATGGTTTTTGTCTTTATACCCACAATGAAATACAAATTTTTAATTTACTTTCTATTAATTAGTTTCTTCGCTAAAGCCCAAGACGGTTTAAACTTAGTTGCTTTAGGAAATCAATCGATGAATTCAGGCAATTACCGAGAAGCACAAGAATACTATCAAGCTGCACTTGCAAAAGACCAATTCAATTGGAATATCTATACCATGTTGGCTTATTCAATCCATAAGCAAAAACGATTTAAAGAAGCTGACTCATTATACCGCATTTCATTATCTAATGACAGCAGCAACAGCAAAACCTATTGGTATAAAGCAATGAACCACATTGCACTTAAACAAGACAGCATTGCGATAGTCTTATACAAAAAGTTTATTAAAATCGAAAAACTAAGAGGGGGCAGCGTAACCCATGCTTACCGTTCTATCGGTCAATCATATGAAAGATTGTTGCGCAGAGAGGGATTATTAGCATGGCAAATCGATGATATGATTTACCATTATGAGCAAATAGAAATACTAGACCCGTCGGGTGTAGAAGTCCCTTTAATAAGAAATTTTATTGAGCTTGTAAACTCTAAACGACCAGCCAATCAGGTCGGTAAATGGAAAATGGAACCCTAGGGTTCCATTTTCTATGTAATATTGTTTTTGATTTATTGTCTCTCTCCTCTTGGAATAAATGGTCTTGGCGTATGACCAGTGTAGATTTGTCTTGGTCTTCCAATTGGTTGATTCTCTTGAACCATCTCTTGCCATTGTGAAATCCAACCTGGTAGTCTACCCAAAGCAAACAAAGCCGTGAACATTTCAGTTGGGAAACCGATAGCTCTGTATATAATACCTGAGTAAAAGTCTACGTTAGGATATAATTTTCTTTCTACGAAATATGGATCAGTCAATGCTGCTTCTTCCAATTTCTTAGCAATTTCCAATACTGGATCGTTGATGCCTAATTTATTCAAAACATCATCGCAAGTCTTCTTAATGATTTTTGCTCTAGGATCAAAGTTCTTGTATACTCTGTGTCCAAAGCCCATTAAACGGAAAGGATCATTTTTGTCTTTTGCTTTGTCAACCCATTTTTGAACATTTCCACCGTCACCTTTAATTTGCTCAAGCATTTCTAACACTTCTTGGTTAGCACCACCATGCAATGGTCCCCATAAAGCAGCGATACCTGCAGCGATTGTAGCATATAAGTTAGATTGAGATGAACCAACTAAACGAACAGTACTAGCAGAACAGTTTTGTTCGTGGTCAGCATGTAAGATTAACAATTTGTTCATTGCATCTACAACAACCGGATCTGGTTGGTAATCTGCATCACTTACGTGTTTGAAAGTCATTGAAAGGAAATTGCTCACATAGTCCAAGTTGTTGTTAGGATAAACAACTGGGTGACCCATTCTCTTTTTATAAATCATTGCGCAAATGGTTGGCATTTTTGCTAATAAGCGCAAGGTTGTTCTGTTTTTTGATTCTGGGCTTCTGTTTGGATCCAAAGCTTTTGGATAGTAAGCAGACAAAGAAGAAATCATTGCAATTAACTGACCCATTGGGTGAGAACCTGTAGGGAAAGTTTTGAAAATGTTTTGCAAATCTTCATTAACCAATGTATGGTGTCTTACAGAATTATCAAAATCTTCAAATTGCTCTTTGTTTGGCAATTCACCTTTTAACAACAAATAAGAAACTTCCATAAAGTTGGCCTTTTCTGCCAAGTCTTCAATTGAATATCCTCTGTGTCTTAAAATACCTTCTTCACCATCTAAAAAAGTAATGGCACTTTTAGTTGCACCTGTGTTTTTGTATCCAATGTCAAGGGTTACATAACCAGTGGTGTCTCTAAGTTTAGAGATGTCAATGGCTTTTTCGCCCTCGGTTCCAGTAATAACAGGGAACTCATAATTTTTACCTTCTAGAGTAATTGTACAGTTTTGTGCTTTAGTATCAGGCATTGATTGCAGAATTGAGATTAATTTAAATTGTTAATTAAGTGATGCGAAGATATTACTTAAAAAACAAACTGCAAGGGACTTGAGTAAAAAAAAACGGCAATAATTCGAATGAGAATTATCAGCTAAATGCTTGGTTTATCGAACCAATGTGATGGTACCTGAATAATCGCGACTTATACCATCATAGTCTGTAGTTATAATCTTGTAAAAATATACACCCATCATACAGTCTACTGCTTTGTATGTTCCATCCCAAGCTTCATTCATGCTGTTAGAAACAAATACCTTTTCTCCATATTTATTGAATATCTCTATTTCAAAAATGCGCATTGCAGGACCTTTAACTTTGAATTTATTATTTTCATCTGGTCCCTTTGCATCAGGTGAAAATGCATCTGGAATATATAACTGATTTATTGGGGTAAACACATACAATTGAGTCACAGAATCTTTACAAGCACCTATGCCACTTTCTGCAACCATTTTGATGGTGAAAGTATCTTTGCTGTCATCAACTGTATAATAAAACTCTCTGCTGTTGCTAATCCATGTTTGGTTGAAGTACCAATCAACTGAGTGTCCATTTTTACATGTGGTCTTATCCTTTAAAAACAAGCGAGGATATTCATGCGACAACCTTGAACTTGGATTGCTTAATATTTCTATTTGTGGTGTTGGCAAAACTGTAATTGTTTTGGATATTGCCAAAGCTTCGCAAGTGCTGTCTGCAACCTTTGTTTTGACTACATACTCTCCTTCTTTCAAAGTGATGTTCAAATTGAAATTATAATCAAACTCTTCTACCAAACTGTCGTTGATAAACCAAAATTGCTTTTCAATATTGGCATATGTTGATTTGAAGACGAAATTTGCAGGTTCACATTGTCTGTCAACAAAATCGTTTACGATATCGCCACTTGGTCCATTTTTAATTTTGGCAAACACCTCTGAACTCAAATTACCACATATTCCATTGGTTTGTATCGTATAAACAAATTTAATCGGTGATTTCAAGACATCATCCGTACTTGGTTGGTAATTGGTTAATTGACTGCTTGCATCATCAAATCGACCAGCACCATCGCTGTACCAATATCCATTACCTGCGGCTGAACTTAAAGCTTGTAATGAAAGGGAACCACCAACACATATACTTTCGTTTGCTGCGATAACTTTCAATGAAGGAAGTTTCTCAACTTCAACTCCAATTGTAGAAGTCGATATACAATTATTTTGATTGCTAACTTGGTATTGAATTTTAAATTTCTTGCCGCCAAAATTTGCAGGGTTAAACTTGCCGTTTAGCACACCATCGCCGGACCATTCTCCACCTGAAGGCAAAGCCTTTAATTCAAACAAGGCGTTGTTCTCGCAAAAAAGCAAATCTTTTGAATGTAAAAATGTTACTTCAGTGGTATCCATCAAATCTACAAAGAAGGTTTTAGAATTGCTGCACATATTGACCTCTGTATATTTCAATACCAACTGATTCAATGAAGCACCATTCAGTTTTATCTGATTGTTCTTAACGAGTGCAGGATAATTAACGCACTCCCATTTTCCACCGGTTTTAGTTTCTAGATTATAGACTTCAGCATTGACGCACAACTTACTCGGAGCATTAACTGTTATTGGACTTGGTTCTATTACTTGAATGAAACTAGTATCTAAATAAGTACAAGAATTCAAATCGCTAATTACACTATACAGAACCATTTTGTGGGCGGTAGGATTGCTTTTATTGATAAAATCAAATGTCCAATCCTTTGGGTTTTGTTTGCTTAAAACAGATGCATTACTGCTGTAGGTAAAATCAATCTTTTGAATACTGCTCTTGTCTACAATAATATTCTCAACTGGCATCGGAAAAATACCATTATTGCAAATTGTATCATTGCGAACTTTATATTTTAGTTCATTAAACAATCCAATGTTTAATATCTCTTCATAGCTACAGCCGTTCTTCTGAGTAACTTTAAAGGATAAGCTATTGTTACTGTTTGCTTGCAACTTGTATGGAAACCCAGTTATTGTTATGCCATTAACACTTAAGTCATACGCATCAAAAGTTTCAAAATATTTAGGTAATATATTTAAATCTGTGCCTTTGCAAACATTGTAATCGAGTCCCATATTGAGCACAGGCGTCTTAATGTTTGAAACGTTTAGCGTATCAATTCTTCTGATTTCGCAAAAGCCTTTTTCAGCTGGCAAAATTGACTCAAGATAATAGACACCTGAATTGACTAATTGCAGGCTTAATTTCTTGGAGTTTTGTTGTTTTATAATATTGGACTGTTCATCTTTTAATGTCCAATTAATCAATTTATTTGGATAATTTGAAGCAATGGCGCTCAAAACTCCACAATTTTTTATTTCAGTTTGGGTAATTAAACTGCGCCTTTGAAGAACAACAACCGTAAAACTTTTTGAAATCAAACCTTGTAAAGGACAATGGTTGTCACGGGCAGTTAAAGTCAAGGTATGCTCTCCAATTTGTCCCAAGGCGGGTTCTACTCTAAATACATATTTAAAATAAGGCGCATAGTTAACCGCTATTTTCTCTAATGAAGATCCTGGTAATTTAGAAAACAGGTCCATATGCACACTATCATTAGTAGAAAGTCCGAAAGGCAAATCTTCAACATTGATTTCCACGGCCAAATTCTCTCCTTCACAAATGGTATATCGACCAAGTTTAGTCTTAATAATTGGTAAATTATTGTTTGCACTTATAATTTCAGAATACACATCCCTTCTTACAACACCAGCCAAATAATACACCCCTAGGGCATTCTTCTTCCATTCTTCACATTCAATTAGCATTACGCCACCTTGATTGGTTTGAGTAGGTGTGAATGCTATATCCCCATTTGATTTTGAACAATAGAAACCTTCAACGAGATTCCCTAACAAATTTACTGGGCAAGGAGGTACTCCTGATGATTGACAAAAATAAGTGAACGGCATATCACTGTTTCGTCCGTTTTCGTAATTTATTGAAGCATTCCTATTGGCTAGTGCTGGCTTCAAACTAAACACCAATGAATCTTTATCTGGATTTAAAACATTTAATGCGTTAAAATTAGATTGATTTAAATAATGAACAAATTGAGGATTTGCGGTGAATTCAACAGACTCATTTGGCAAAGCCTCACACAAATTAATCATTGTGTAATTGAAAAAGTTTTGCTCTGATTGTTGAGGGTTAATATTCACACTGCGCGACGACAGGCTAATTGAAACATCCAATTTGCAATGACCATCGATGACTAATTTAGAAAAATCAAAATCACCTTCAAATTCATGTACTTCATACCCAATGTTTAAATTAGACCCAGGGCGACACTTACTCAAAGATGAATTGCACGCTAAAGTAATGTCGTGAATAGACTTTCTACTTATTTCTATATTACCTAATACAGTGGTAGAATTACTCGTTCCTAAAGCCCCTTTAATGATTAAGTTTGGAACTTCATTACAAGAACTGTTGTTGTCGCCACCACCAATTCCGTTGAACTTACATTCTTTGCAATCTCTGTAAACTTTTAATTTAAATCTGTAGGTAGAACCTACTAAATGCTTGTATGTAATCTCAGCTCCAGAAATATGCGAAGCATAAATTTCCCTTGCACTGAAACAGAGCAGAAGAAAAATCCATATTTTAGCTTTATACAACATTTATAAAAATACAAAATGACAGGCTAAGATATTTCTTAACCTGTCATTCCAAAATAGTTCTTATCTTAATAGAGTAACAGTACCTTCGTATTGATACTCTTCTCCATCGTATGCAGTAACCTTAATTACCCACATGTATACATCTTGCTGTGCTTCAACACCTCTGTAGAATCCATCCCAACTTGCGTTTTTATCATCTGTTTCCCAAAGCATTTCACCCCAACGGTTGAACAATTCAATGTGGAAGGTTTTCTCACCATTCACTACCGCTTTGAAAACGTTGTTTGCATTTGGACCAGTTTTCTCAGGACTGAAGGCTGTTGGAACAAACACGGTTACGTCTGGTCCAATTTTGCGCAATTGACTGATAGAATCCCAGCAAGTATACTCTTGATTCTTGTATTGGTATCTGATTGTAGATACAAGATGCACATAATACTTCATGGTGTCAGCAGTATATGAATGTATAGGATTCATTTTTGTACTGGTATCGTCTGCATCACCACTACCAAAGTTCCATTCATAATCCATTTTCACATCAGGTCTTTGCCATCTAACTTTAGTTTCATCAAAGAACTTAAATTTAGGGAAAGCTACTGTTGTAAAGAATCCTGGATCGCTACTGAAACCAACTTTAGGCTGAGGCAATACTTTAATATACTCTAATGAATCTTTTCTAATTGAACAAGCTTGTGTTGGACCTACTCCCCATTGATTGTCAACAATCAAAGTAACATCATACCAAGTGCGTTTTGCTGTATCGTATTTAATGTTTGGAGGATTAAAGGTAGTGCTTTGCATTAATGAATCACCATTGCCATACCACCAGTTGTATCTTAAGTTTGGAGAACCTGCTGGTTTTGCAACCATTGCAGTAAAGTTAACTATTGCTGGTTCGCACTGAACTTCAGGGTCACCCATAAAGTCAAACTGAGGATATGCTTCAATTATTAGGTCAATATTGGCTTTAGCAATTGGACAAACACCTTCTTTCAAAGTTGATAATGTCAATCTAACTTTACCTGACATTCCATTGATGGCGGTATCGTTTAATCCATGGAAATATTTAGTTGGCAATGAATCTGGCTTACTAAAATTACCATCTCCATTGGTAGACCACTTAACTCTATTTGCCCAATTTTTAGTTGAAGTTAGATTGAAGTCTATACCCTCACATTGTTGGTATGGTGTAGGCGTAACAATTGTCACTTCAGGTTGAGATTGAATTAACAATGTTTGAGAGTCTGATGAAGTACAACCAGTTAGAGGATTGGTGTAAGCAAATTTAACTTTAATTGGACCTTCGTATTGTTTGGTCTTTGCACTAATTGCAGGATCAAAATCACGTCCAGTTACTCCAATACCAGTCCATTTACCCACATTACCACTTGGCAATATATTATTTAAAGCGAAAGCAGGAGAACTAGAACAAACAGTATCAGGTACATCAATTTGAATAATTGGCAAACCGTTAACTAAGATTTCTGTACTATCTGTAACAGGGCAACCGCTTGACACATCTGTTAATTTAACAATGTATTGACCAGCACCAAATTTAGGATTAAAGTACTTTTTGCTTACCATTGAATTTTGAATTTTTGGAGCAATGTTCGGATTGGTAAGGTCTCTTGATCCACCATATTCTATGGTTTCCCAAGTACCAGAAGGGAATCTTCCGCCGTTTACTTTATCGATTACAAAACTATCTAATATTGCTAGAGGATCATTGATACACAATTTAGGCATACCTGTGAATTCAATTTCTGGCAATTTAATTACTCTTACAAATGCAGTATCACAAGTTTTACAGCTGGTGATTGCGTCAGCAAAACAATATTCTACAGTATAAGTTCCTGTTTTTTCGTTTTCACCTTCTTGACCTGGATCCATTAACATGGTTGGAGGAGTTGCAAACATATCTGGCATTAAGATAGAAGCAGGATCAACACCAGAACCTACTGGCACATCTATTACTCTCCATGATTCTATTCCACCAATTTTAGAGAATGGTCTAACAACTTGTCTATCCAAAACAATTAAACCTGCTTTTTGACAGTAAGTACTATCTTTAATGAATACATCAGGATTTGGGTTCAATTTGGTTGGTTTACACTCTTTATTATAACATCCTTTGTAATCTTTGTAATCATAACAAATGGTATCTCTTAAACCAGCTTTTGGCACTTGGCTATTTTTAATAAATTTAGGGAAATCATATACATACACATTCACACCTACTGGTCCACCTGTTACCCAACTTGGTTTTTTAAACTGTTGGTAATAACGAACATCATTGGTACTTTGTGATTTATCACCTGAAAATGCCTTGGTAATATTTGCTTGAGACAAGTTAATTGCTCCATCGGCGTAACATCGCTGTGGTAGGCCAGCGAAAACAAAGGTTGGCAGGGCATTAACAACAAGGTTAAAGGTGTCTTTGTCTTCACATGTTACGCCACCTTGAGTTACTTTTAAGTACATTTCATAATCTTTAGGTACCATAGTGGTAATTTTTAAGTTGAATGAACTGTCTGAAGCCAAGTTGGTTCCTGAAGCTATATCTCTCCATGAAATGGTTCTAGTATAACCTTTTGGTCTGCGTTGTCCTTTTACCTTTAAGGTATCGAAAATACAAATCTCACGGTCTGGTTTTGCTATTGCAACAACGGTGTCGTTTACAAACAACTCCATTGTATCGCTGGTGTTACAACCTAAATGGTCAATAACTTTTGCGATGTATTTACCAGCAATATTAACTGTTATTTGACGGGTACTGTCACCGTTAGGCTGCCAGAAGTAGCGCATGGTATCTGCGTTCTGTGCATCTAGGGTTACGTTGTTGTAAGTACATATTCTTTGATCAGGTCCAATATCTACAATTGGATTCGGTTGATAATGAACTGTTACAGTATCGCTGTCTACACATTTGTTCTTATCAGTTAAAACCAATAACAATTTAGTTGTAGCAGTTGGCTTAACTAAGGTATAGGTTGAGTTGGTATCTTTTGCATCAAATTTACCAATTGGAACTTCCCATTTGTATTTGTATGCTGGAACACCATTAGCAACTACTGGTTGCAAGGTGATACTATTGCCTGCGCATACAAAGGTATCTCTTCCGAATTTTAATTGAACATCCAAAACTGGAGGGATAATTACTGTATCAGAATATATACTAGGACAGTTGTATGGAGGATTGGTAATCTCATACTCAATAATGTATTTACCACCACGTTTAAACTTCACACTGTCTTTACCCACAAAACCTAAGTAGAATGGTGTTCCTGTATTTGTGGAGTCACGGATAGTGAACTTATGTCTGTAGTTCTTTTGGTTGTAGTTTACAGTATCTGCAGGGAATGAAGTAAATCTCAATTTACCGCATTCTAAAATATCGTATTGACGTTTAGCTCTTGCTTTAGGTTTAACTGTTACAGTATATCCTTTGTTGGCAGAAGATGGTCTAGGGCAGTTGTCATCTTTTGCAGTTGCAGTGAATGCATAAACGTTTGGACGGGCGTCACCAATTTTTGTTTGCCAACAGAACATCGCTTCTTTTTCACGGGCAGTTGGGTCAACAATTGTAAAGGTTGCTCCTGGTATACCAAAGTTCCATGTTAATTGAACTGTATCTAAACGGGTTTGCTTAGGTAAATATGGATCATCTTTACTTCCAATAGTAAAACAGATTTTATTGCCTTCACAAACAGAATATTTATTATTTCCTGTGAAATATGGCGGATTGTTGTCCGGACATTGCTTAACAACAATTTGCATATCCCTTCTAGTGAATCCTATGATTTGCATTTTACGGGTAGAAGAGTCTCTTCTCCACTCTGTAATTTTGATTACGATTACACCTACTTCGTCACATTTCGTTGGGGTAAACACGATATCCCCAGTCTCTTTGTCGAAGTAAAAACCTCTTGGTGGTTTTGCATTTGGAAGTGCTCTACAGTTGATAACACCTGGGTTTGGCGGGCAATACGGTGTCATCGGAATACTTTGGGTAAAGCTTCCTGTATAGGTTTCGTTTGAATTGTTTGCGTTCAAAGGTGTACCCAATTCGTAAGACAAACTGTCACCATCGATAACTTCACGAACACCATTGTTGTATGTGAATGGTTGGTTGCAACAAACGTAAGCAACCGGTGGAATTGACAACTGAGGCGAAGTATTGCATTTGGTTCCAACGTTACAAATATTAATCATCGCATCGGTGTAAAAATTACCAGGACTGATCGTGGTAATTGCACCGTTTCTGCAACACTGTTCAACCTTAATCAAAATTTCGCAACATCCAGCATCTTTCATAGCCTTGAAAGGACTTGTATTGAAATCCACAATGGCTTCAAATACGTGCTCTTCAATACCTTCGGCTGAAGTTTGGTTTTGAGGATTACATGGCGCTGTTCCACCAGTACAAGTTGGTGTTAAGTCATTGATAGCAGTTCTAGTGTAATTAACAGAATTTTGATTGGTTCCGTCTTTACAAAAAAGCTTGATATCTGGACTATTGAAAGGAATACCACGGCAATCGCGGTAAATCTTAACAACTAATTTGTATTTACCAGGTGAAATACACTCGTAAGCTATGTCCCCCCCCATCATGTGGGAAGCCTTAGCCTCGTATTGCAATCCAAGGATTACAATCAGTAAAAGAAAAATTTTGTATATTCTATTCATATCGTGTTGTTGCTTTTTTAATGAGTTAAAATTAGTTTTTGTACATGTACAATGTTTAATGTTTTATATTCTACTATATACACCCCTGCATTTAAATCAGGTGGTAATATAATGCTTTTATCGCTATCATCCAAATCCAATTTGCAAATCTCCCTGCCATTCAAATCCATAAGTCTTATACCATCAGGGCTTTCAAGGGTAGTTTGCACATTCAATTTATCCCCAATTTTTACAGGATTGGGAAACCAAGTTAAATTCGATGCTTTAACAGGGGTATTTTCATCAATTTTTAGGAGATTTTTAGTATTTAATACTTGCTTAATACTTAAACAAGTTTCGCCAATTTGTTTAAAAGATTTGAAATTTTCATCTACAGAAAAATAAACCACATCGTAGAAAGTTGCTTGTCCACTTTTCAATTCCACTGAATCAAAGTTCAATAAACCAATCTTTTTCCCTGGAACTTGATCCATCCATCTCATATTTGAGTGGCTAAAATCTGTTGTATCTGGATACACAAATCTTGCAGAACCTGATCCGTCTACTCCGTTACTGCCATAATTCAATTGTTTTCCGTTCTTCCACTTACCTTGCATTAAATTCATGAAATGATGGGCAGAATCAGGTTGGCCATTAATTGGATCTGCATTGTTTTCAAAATACATGCTTGATGCAATATGTTTATTAAGTGCCATACAACCTAAAGACACAAGCTTTTTTGAAAACGTTGCTTCACTTGTATCATTTATTGAATAAATTGCTTTCGCCCCAATATCAGTGCCCATATACTCATTTTCTATACCCCCAATTTTGAAGTTTAAAACCGGAGTAAACCTGAAATTTTTGTAATTTCTTTTTGAACGATTGAACACAATATAGCGCACCATAAAACAATTGCTCAAACTTGAGTCATTAAAAGACATCACCGAAGTGTGTAACTCAACACCCAAAGGCAACCCATTGCTTACACTGTGCGCATTTGCTACATCATTTGAAATCGAAAACAAAATAGCATCAGATTCAATATATGGATAATCGCCTTTTAAAGGTTCATAAACCATGTTGTTGTTTTCTAAATCTACAAATGGAGCCAATATCTGTGCATATGGAAATCCTAATGAACCTGGCCAACTACTTATTGAAGCGCTTGGTATATAGGATTGGTTCTTATAATTATCTATATGTGTTTCAATACCGCTTTTTGATGCTGAATAAACCTTGTTCCATTGCATAGAATTTGCAGCCTGCTCATTAATTAAACTCATGGGACCTGACCAAAACTCACCCACTCCATTTAATAAATTTTGCACCGCTATGCGTTTATTTCCAGCACTGTCGGTAGCCGACATCCATACTGTTGCGTTTTGCAACAAGGTCAATCCATTCTTATTCGCTATTGCTGGCGAATTAGCACTGTCTCTCAAAAAACCATCTGAGCCCAGACGAAGCACTAGATTGCTCGTCTGAATTAGCCCAGTTGCAGGTTGTGAATACGCAGCGACTGAATACAATAGAATTAGATATGACGCTAGTCTTTTCAAAATAAAGTATATCTTAAACCAATGCTTAATTGTGGACTTAAAACTTTCTCTCTTAAATTGTTTCCAAAATGGTTTGACTTCAAACCAAAATACTGTAAACCTGGCTCAGCAATTAAACGTATTCTGTTGTTTAATTTGTAAGCGCCCATTACACTCAATCCTGCACCAAATCCGAATGCCCCCTTGTTTGAACTATAAGGTAGCACAACGTGTTGGTCTAAGTTAATATTGTTACCTTGACTGCTTTTGATATAATTCAAAAGCGCTGATCCATTGATTGAAAAATCAAATGCTTTATACCCAAAATTGTACGAAATTCCGATAGGCAATTGGAATACTTTATATTGGTTTTTGAAATTTACATTTTGCTTGTTTGATGCTTGGAATGTCACAGTATCATAAGTAATCACTTTTATTACTCCTTTAATCGGGTCGTTGATGTATTTAACATGCTGGTTAATTTGAGTTTGCTCTTCATTGTAACTCAAATCACCTTTGTATTGGTTTGATTGTTCCTTATAGTTCAATCCAGAAAAAACATTCCACTTTGATGAAACAGGAACTGAAACTCTAAACCCAAAGCCTTGATTAAGTGAAGCCTTTGAAACCGTATTCCCTGCTTCTACTAGAGAATTATCACCACTTAACATCATCATGTTAACGCTCGGATTAAACATAAAATCTAGATAAATTGGACGTTTGTTTTTACTAGGTCCGTTTCGCTTCACTGGCTTATTGTCAACCATTTCTATTGTTTCAATATTTTTCTTAACCACCATCTTACGCAATCTCGCTATGCGGCTAAATAAGAAATCGCGGTTTACCAATGCATCGTCTGCTATGGTTTCATACACATACAAATGGCTATTGCCTTGATGTTCTGATTTTTGAATCAATGGTCTTTCGCCCTTACCAACATTGAAATATTGATTATCAATTCCAGCATTGTTAACAGTAGTTTTGGCAATGTTGTTGTCCTTTTTAACCACTACATCTTGATCCACATTAGATGAAGAACTAGATTTCGCAATTGGATTAACACTGCTTTTCTTTGGCTTAACTACTGCAACAGTCTTTTGAGAAACATCTTCTTTAGAAGCATTAGTCTCTGCAATAATTTGTTCTGGTTTATTTGCTTCTTGAGCTTGAGATTTTGGAGATTCTCTTTCTAAAACAACATTGCTTGAAATTGAAGTTGATTTAGAGCCCTCGCCCCAATACCAAAAGCCCAAAGACGCAATTAGGACTATGCCTAACACCGCCCCGACAAAAGGGTAAACAGCAAAGCGCTTCGCTTTGGCTGCTCGTTTTTCGAATATCGAATCTAGCAAATTTTCGCTTGGCTGAACTTCTGTGTTTTTCAGCTTATCGGCAATTCGCTTTTCAAATGAATTTTCCATCATAAGTTTATCTTTTCTAAATTGATGATTTGTTGTTGTAAATATTTTTTTGCTTTCGCATATTGGCTCCTTGAGCTCGCTTCTTCTATACCTAAGTTATCTGCTATTTCTTTGTGGCTATATCCTTCAATTGCATACATACTGAATACATACTTATATCCTTGTGGCAGTTGGGAAACTAGTTTTAATAAATCTTGCTCTGACATTTTATCAAGGACAGAATTATCATAATGGTCCCATTCATTGTGACCAGCTGATATATCCTCAAACTTCATTTTATTTGAACGTATTTTATTGATGGCGGTATTGACCATAATACGTCGCACCCAACCTTCCAATGACCCCTCCATTTTGAATTTAGAAATGTTGTCAAACACTTTAATAAATCCATCCTGAAGAATATCTTCAGCTTCCATTTTACTGTTCGAGTATCTTAAACATACAGCCATCATCTTACCTGCAAAGCGTTTGTAAAGCTCCTTCTGACATACCCTGTCCTCTTTGACACAGCCTTTTATAAGGTCTTCTTCCTTCATTGAATACTGTATATTGCTCCACAATCTGCTCAATTTATACCCTAGACACCTCTTGTTAATGTTTCGTGGTATGAGCTTCTGTAAATTTCTAAATAATTTTCAAAACTTGTTGAAAAGCTACGAATTTAATTGATAAAATTCTATTTTTACTGAATTAATATTGCATTATGCCAAGCGCGCTTCAAATCTCCTGCATTA
This sequence comes from Bacteroidia bacterium, assembly GCA_030158725.1. GTDB lineage: Bacteria > Bacteroidota > Bacteroidia > NS11-12g > UBA955 > JABMMZ01. The sequence continues at coordinate 20,883 of JAOASJ010000043.1, read as the reverse complement.
CCAAACATTATTATCCTGAAACCTTAGATAATTTTAAAAAATTATGCAGCATTTTAAATCTTACCTATACAGAACCAAGTGAAGCAACTTGCTGTGGATTGCCATATTTTGACAAGGGCGAATTAAAAGCAGCTAAAAACATTGCTGAATACAATCTTCAAGTTTTTGGACAAAACGATATCATTTGCAACAATTCCAAGTGCTTGAATTGTTATCAAATTCAATATCCGAAAATTTTCAACAACACTGTATCCCATAACAATGCTACCCATTTAGCAAAAAACAGCAAAGGCATTAATACTTTGCTACCACAAATAAGCGCAAAACATTTAGAATCAATTTCAGGGCATTATTTTCTTGTTAAAGATTGTTGCCGTGCAGAATGGATTAATTCTTTTATTCAGAAAATCCCTAATTGCACTTGGACCTTGCCTGCACTTAACAACACCTGCTGTGGTGCTGGAACATCAATGGCCGCAGAAAACCCAGAAATAGCAAGAGAACTTAGCAAAACTCTGATATCTGAATTTGAAAAATCAGGAGCTATAGCAATGGTTTTTGAAGATGATATTTGCCGCAAACAAGTTGACATTTCTGCTAACGCTACAGGCATACCCGTTAAGACCATGAATATTATTGACCTTTTGATGCTTAACCAACAATAAAATGAACGAATTCACCAATATAAAAAGCGATGACTTAAGCCTATTTACCATAAATATGTTTAAAGCCATTGGCTGTTCAGAAATCGATGCCAAACTCGCAACAGATGTACTCATTCAAGCCGACTTGCGCGGAATTGACTCACATGGTGTTGCTAGACTTAGTGGATATGTTAGACTTTACGAAGGCGGCCGCATCAATACCAAGCCCAATATTAAAGTTTTAAGGGATAAAAAATCTGTTTTTACACTAGATGGTGATGCTGGCTTAGGTCTGGTAGTCGCTCCTAGAGCCATGGACATCGCTATTGAGAAAACCCATCTTTACGGCAGCGGATTTGCTTCAGTTTCAAATAGCAACCATTTTGGAATTGCCGCTTACCACGCAATGAAAGCTCTCCAACACACTTACATTGGAATGGCAATGACCAATGCAAGTCCTTTAGTTGCTCCCACCAATAGCAAAGAACGCATGCTAGGCACTAATCCAATTTGCTATGCAATACCAGCAGGTGAATCTTTACCTTTCATTATCGACATGGCCAGCAGTGCAGCAGCAAACGGCAAACTGGAGATCGCCGAACGAAAAAACAAAGCCATTCCTGAAGGTTGGTTAGAAACCAAAGAGGGCCTTTCAAGCAATGATCCTCGCGACCTTAAAGCGGGTGGCTATCTACTTCCTTTAGGTAGCGACAAAGACCATGGAAGCCATAAAGGCTATGGCATGGGTGCCCTTGTTGATATTTTAAGTGGCGTACTTTCTGGAGCCAATTTTGGCCCTTGGGTACCTCCATTTGTTGCATTCTTGCCCGTATTACCTGACCTTCCAGGAAAAGGTTTAGGTCATTTCTTAGGTGCAATGGACGTCGACGGATTTATTGACAAACATGAATTCGGCAAACGCATGGATATTTGGATCAATCGATTTAAGTCTGCTACCCCAATTGATCCTGCCCACCCTGTAATCATTCCAGGTGAACCGGAATTCCTTTTACACAAAGAAAGAAGTCAATCAAGTATTCCTTTGGTTGATAAAGTTGTGTCAGACCTCAAAGACATTGCAGAAAAATACCACCTAGACCATCCTTTCTAAAAATATTATGAACTTAAATAAACTACTTAGCATCTGTGGCGCAATTGCATTGCTATCCGCATGCAACAGCAATCCCAAAAAAGCGGAAACCGCAAGCAGCGACTATCCCGCTAAACCGGTATTTAAATTGTACGAAGACCCTAACCGCTTTGCCGATATCGCAATCTTGCGCTATGAAGTGGCTGGTTTTGATCAACTAACTCTAAATCAAAAAAAATTGGTTTACTTCCTTAGTGAAGCAGCTTTGGCAGGAAGAGACATTATCTATGATCAAAACAACAAAAACAATCTAAGACTTAGAAATACACTTGAAGAATTGTATGTAAACTACTCAGGTGATAAAAAAAGTGATGAATTCAGACGCTTTGAAGTTTACTTAAAACGTTTTTGGATGAGCAACGGTATTCACCACCACTATGCAGAAAACAAAATCAATCCTGAATTTTCTTCTAGCTTCCTAAAAGAAATGATCAGCAAATCGCCTAAAGCAAAGCTTCCATTATTTGCAGCGAACGATCAAGCTGGTTTTGAAAAATGGTTAATCGATCTTATTTTCAATCCTGAAACGGATGCAAAACGTGTAAACAAAGCAGAGGGCGTTGACCCAATTGCAGCTTCAGCAAACAACTACTACGAGGGCTTAACCAAAAAAGAAGTTATAGATTTTTATGCTGCAAACAAAAAGAATGACAGCATCAACCCAATTAGCTGGGGAGGAAATTCTAAGCTAATTAAACAAGATGGAAAAATCATTGAAAAGACTTGGAAAGTAGGCGGAATGTACAGCGCTTCAATTATGAATATTGTTGAAAGCTTAAAGAAAGCAATTGAATTTTCTGAAACAAAAGAACAAGCGGATGCTCTAAAATTACTGGTTGAGTTCTACCAAAATGGCGACTTAAAAACTTGGGATGCATATAATATTGCTTGGGTTAAAGATGTAAAAAGCAGCATAGATGTTATCAATGGCTTTATCGAAGTTTACCACGACCCAATTGGCATGCGTGCTGGATTTGAAAGTGCTGTTGAAATTAACGACATTGAAGCGTCTAAAAGAATGGCAATCATTGCTCAAAATGCCCAATGGTTTGAAGACAACTCTCCTATCGATGCAAAATACAAGAAAACAAATGTAGTTGGTATAACTTATAAAGTAGTAAACGTGGTTATGGAAGGTGGCGATATGGCTCCTTCAACAGCCATAGGTGTTAACTTACCAAATGCAGAATGGATTCGTGAAAAACACGGTTCAAAATCGGTTAGTTTGGGCAACATCGTTGACGCCTACAACAAAGACAATTCAGGTGGTCTATTAGAGGAATTCTGCTGGGACGAAGCTCAGGTTAAACGTGCCAAAGCACATTCTCAACTTGCTGCAAAGTTACACACTGCTTTACATGAAGTAATCGGTCACGCTAGTGGCAAAATGAACAATGGCATTACAAAAGACAATCTTGGTCAATATGGCTCTACCCTTGAAGAAGCGCGCGCAGATTTGGTTGCACTATACTATATCATGGATAAAAAACTGGTTGATATCGGCATTATTCCTAGTCTTGAGGTTGGTATGGCAGAATACGACGACTATATCCGCAACGGATTGATGGTTCAATTAAGACGCTTACAAGCAGGCGAAAACATTGAAGAAGACCACATGCGCAACAGACAAATGATTGCTCAATGGGTATACGAAGAAGGCAAAAAAGACAATGTTATTGAAAAGAAAATAAGAGATGGCAAAACCTTCTTTGTAATCAATGATTATGAAAAACTTCGCAGCTTATTTGGTCGCTTGCTTAACATTATTCAAACAGTTAAATCTACCGGAAATGAAGCCGAAGGCAAACGCTTGGTAGAAACTTATGGTGTGAAAGTAAACACAAACTTACATACTGAAGTTTTAAAAAGAACCAAAGTATTAGACATTGCAGCTTATAGAGGTTTTATTCAACCACGTTTGACTCCAGTTATCGTTAATGGCGTAATAACCGACATTAAAATTGATTATACAGAATCTTTTGCAGAACAAATGTTGAGGTATAGTAAAACTTATAATTTCTTACCTTTAGTAAACTAATGTTTGATATAAATTTCCAAATAATTGATGCTTAATATTTTGAAAATTGAAAATAATTTATTTAGTTTGTTTAAAATCTATTGAAAAATGAACTTACTTAACAAAATTGGGAGCTTGGCAATGCTATTAGGTGTATTTGCTATTATTATGGGATTTATGGACATGGTTCCGAAAATCTTAGCGTGGATTTACCTTTGGGGTGAAAGCACTGCGTGGATTATTAAGATATCTTTGCTTGCAGGTGGTGCTTTAATATGGTACCTAACCACAGTTCAGCAGGCAAAACAACAAGCCCGTGCTAACGAAGAGTTGCAAGACGACGATATTCAAGAACAAGCTTAAAAGCGAGCATCAAAAATAAAAAGCCCATTTAGACTATTCTAAATGGGCTTTCTTTTTAATGAGACATTACAAATGTCTTGCTCATTTTTTCTTGAGTGCCTTCAAGTAACAACACGAATTGGTAGGTTCCTACAGGCAATGCGCTAACGTCAATAGTTAATTTATCATTATTATCAGGCTTTCCCTCTAAAACAGTTCTACCTGCTGCATCTAAAACAATATAACTTGAGTTTGGAACTAGAATAAATCTGTCTTTAAACAATATTTCCAAACTACTGTGGGCAGGATTTGGAAAGACAGTCCAAGAATCACTTACTTCATTTTCAATGTCTTTATAAGCCAAACTCTTATCGTACATAGCTAAAACATAATCACCCTTCCTCGCATTCTTTACTATAACCTTACCTTGCTTGTCGTTTTTACTCCCTGCTGAAAACTGCAAGTCTTTCCATACTCTCCAGTAATCGCCCGGGAAAGCGCGGTATAAAACGGTCAAACTGTCTTCTGTTTTCAATATCAACGTATGGTCTAGATACCCTAAATTGGTATTTGCCCCACCATGTCTTCCGTCGAAGGTTAATTCAAAATCTAAACTATCCTTTTCATCCCAAACCCCATCTAAAGTATAATACCTATAATCGCTCATATAGGGCGCTTTAACGCGGTATTTTTCAGGACCAACCCAATGGTGCTCTACCCTTAACAGTGCGGTATCTTTAAACGACTTACAATATAATTTTGAAAAAGTTGCAGGCAAATCGTAGGTATTACTTCTTGAAACATTCACAGCCATGTCGGTAATGGCATCACTTAGTTTTTCATCCAGATCTAGACAAACATAAACTGGCTTGAAGTCCAATGCAAAATCAAATGAATCCATAATACCCATCGCCACTATTGTTCTTTTTTCAAAATGCACCCGGTCTTTAAAAAAGAAAATTTCTATAGGCAGATTTTGAGAAATACTGTTTGAAAAACGTGGTTTTTGAGTGGTATGAATGCGAATATTATACGGTCCATTACCCCAATGGGTTTGTTTGCTGATACTTACATGGGGACTTCCCTTCTCGTACACCCAATGTGTAAAAAACGAAGTGGCTTTGGTACCTGCAGTCCAAGCAAAAACCGCCTCCATATCTTGGGTACTGGCATTGCCCAACCTATAATTCGATTGATACATTTTAGCCCCTTTAAAAAACAATGAATCACCCAATACCCCACGAAGACTGTGCACCACATCAGCGCCTTTCTTGTATACATGGTTGCCATAAGTATTTTCCTTTGGAATATTGACCATTGAAAATATTTGACCATCATTGATGTGGGCAAAACGCAAAACAAATAAATGGTTTTCTAAAATCGATTGTTTGTAGGCTGCTTTTCCATAAACGCTTTCATTGAAAAAATGCTCACAGTAACTGGCCCAACCTTCATTTAACCACATATCACCTTCGGTTTTACACGTTACATTATCACCCCACCAATGGTGAGACAATTCGTGGGCCATCATTTCTTCATATTTAAATGAGCCATCAGCAAATGCAGCAGGGAAAGTAATATTTCCTGCATGCTCCATTGCACCTCCATTAAATGGAACAAAATTATACCCAACCTTGCTGTAAGGTTGAGGACCAAAGGCCTTTTCAAATGCATCAATAGCATCTGGCAAATGAACAAAACTTGCTTTTACTTTATTGGTATCCGATAATTTACAAAACAATTCAACTGGAAATTTCTTGTCCATGCCTGTAAAACTTGAGCCTACTACAACATACTTACTCACACTTACAGAAGCCAAATACGCACTCATCGGCACCGATTCATAGTAATGCCATATTTTAGCCGAAGGTTTACTTATCTCTTCAATTAAAACACCATTGCAAGCCGCCACGTAATTGCTGTCCGTTTCTATAAAAAATTCATAGGCAGATTTCATCGGGAATTCATCTACACAAGGAAACCATGCGCGACCAAAGCTATGGGGACTAACTGTAAATCCAACCCCTAAATTAAATGCATAATCACCTGAAAAATAAAAACCACCCCAACCTCCTGGATCGGCAGCAGGTGTCCCGTGGTAGTGCACCTTCAAATCTATAGAATCAGAAATATTGTAAATTTTATCTAAGGTAACATTCACTCTTTCGCCTACTTGACTGTGCAAAATTTTACTTGCACCAAGTTCAATCGAATCTACAAGTAATTGCTTTAAGTCTAAACTTAATTTATTCGTTTTAACCTTCAGTTTAATGTGGTGTTGGGCATTTCCAGAAATCGATTTGCCTGCAAAATTTTTAATTTTTAAGGTCAAAACCGTTTTAGATATTGAAAATGAGTCGACACGCATGGCCGATATTTCTTGAGTAAGAAAAATCAAAATAAAGCAGACACTAATTCTAACGATTTGCATGGATATTGAAAAATTCAAAATTAATATTATTTTTACACCTTAACTACATTCAATTCATGAAGAACTTAAGCTTATTAATTTGCCTTTTCGTTGGGTACGTTTCACAAGCACAAATCCAAATTTCACAAGCGAATATGCCTTCAATAAATGATACCATTCGCTACAGTGTAAGTACAAACACCACAGTTAATTTTACGCAAACTGGCGCAAATTATAACTGGAACTATAGCACATTGAATAGAACCAGTCAAGATTTATACCGCTTTCAAGCATTGTCAAGCACGCCTTATTCTACTTTAGCTTTCACGGGTATGCCTTTTGGTGCTATTGGATATAAAATTGCAGACAGTGTTGGCACTGGTCAAATTGCATTTAAAAACATTTATAATTTCTACGAAAAGAAAAGCACAGGTTGGAGCGCAGTAGGAACAGGATTCACCATTTCGGCTTTACCATTTCCTGCAGGAGGCGTTTATAAAGACAAAGATGAAATCTACTCTTTTCCGTTGAATTACAATGACCAAGATTCTACCACATTTGAGGTTACGACTCCACTTGGTAATGTATTGTTCCAACTTGGAACTTTCAAACAAAAAGGCTACCGCATCAACACCGTTGAAGGTTGGGGAACTATTACCACCCCTTATGGCAGCAACATTAGTTGTCTTAAAATAAAATCAAGAATTGTAGAAACAGATAGTGTTAAAATTACCACTCCAGCCACCAATATTGGTTTCCAAGCCAACAGAGTCGAATACCGTTGGTTGAGTACCACTGAAAAAATCCCAGTATTAGAAGTTACAGGCACCACCAACAATGGAACTTTTACGCCGAATACCATTCGCTATAGAGACACTTACAAAGCTGTAAGCGGTTCTCCATTATTGCCAAGGGTGAAATTTACTGCAGATAAATACTCGGGTAAAACAACAAAAGATACTTTTACTTTTAACAATTTGAGCAGCCCTAACATCGGACTAAGCTACCAATGGACCATAACCCCAAGCCTTGGCGTGCGCTATGTTTCAGGCACAAGCTCTACTTCAAAATCACCTAAATTGGTATTTGATAGTGCTGGTATTTATACCGTAAAATTACAAGCCACTAATTTGGCAGGTTCTAAAGACAGCACTGCAACAAATATGATAACGATTAGCAAAGACAATGTACAATCTATCTATGCTTCAAGCAAGAGCAACTTAAATGTTTATCCTATCCCTAGTCAAGGTATATTGTATTTTAACCAAGCAGAATTCATCAACTTAGAATGTAGAATTTTTGACCTAAACGGAAAACTAATACAAACCTCAATTATAGACCACAACTTAAGCATAAACATTAAAAACCTTGCAGCAGGAAACTATACTGTAATTGTTAATTATTTAAACCAAGCATTTTACACACAGATTAGCAAATCATAAACATGAAAAAAAATTACCTATTTTTAACTTTACTTTTCATTTGTGCCCTACAGTCGAAAGCACAAAACATCAAGGATTCATCGATTCTTTTAAGTGCTATCTGCAATACACAGAGCAACACCATAAAGATTTCTTGGACTACCACTGATGCATCTGGCTATCAAATTAGCAGAAAGACTACAGAAACAGACAATTGGGGCACTCCATTGGCGACAATTTCTTCAGCAAATACCTTTTATATTGATTCCACTCCAAAAAAAGGCTTGGTGTACGAGTACCGTGTGGCCAAGATTAAAGGCACCGCCGTTCGTGCCGTTGGTTATATTGCTTCTGGCATAGAAGTTACCCTAAACCATTACCGCAAAAACATATTGATTCTTGTAGATTCTAGCACCTATAACAACATCGATTCAAACGCATGGAAAACCTTGAAAAACGATTACTACATGGATGGATATGGTGTAACTTTAATGTTGGTATCTGAGTATTCAAAACCACCGGCTATCAAAGCTAAAATTTATGCCTGGTCAAACCCAAACAGAGCCCTTAACAACCAATGTTTGTTAATAGGTCGTGTGCCAGTAGCCTACTCTGGAACTATGCTGGCCAATACAACCGATTTACCTCCTGATGCTCACCCAGACCACGGTGGTGCTTGGCCAACTGATTTGTATTATGCCGAATTTGATGGCGCATGGACCGACTTTTTAACCATGACCAGCAACGTTACAAGAACAGCCAATATGAACAATCCAGGTGATGGCAAATTTGACCCCCACTTTATCCCAGACAACATCGATATTCAAATTGGACGAGTAGATTTCAGAATGCTTCCAGCACAAGGAATATCTGATTTTAAAATGGTTGAAAACTACTTGAGAAAATTGCACCAATACAAAACAGCAGCAGTAAGCGTTCCAAGCAAAGCCTTTATCTCTGATAACTTTGCTTATTTGGGTGGAGAAATGCCAATGCGCAGCGGTTGGAACAATGCCTCTTGCATAGTTGGTCAAAACAATATCACTTCAAGTGGAAACTATTTTGATAGCTGCAAAGCGAATTCTTATTTATATGCCAATGTAATGGGTGGAGGAAGCTTTACCAATTGCAGTGGTGTTGGCGCTTCCAATCAATTTACAGACAGTATTAGAGCTGTTTTCAATGTTATGTTTGGCAGTTATTTCGGCGATTGGAATACCCAAGATAACTTTTTAAGAAGCTGTTTGGCCAGCAAAGGTCTAACCCTTACAAATGTTTGGGCGCACAGACCACATTGGTATTTCCACCAAATGGCTATGGGTATGCAAATAGGTCATTCAGTAGTAATTGCACAAAACAATTCAACTGATTTTAGTTTAAACTATGGATACATCGGTAGCTTTAGTGGAAATTATTTAGACCGTCGTATCAGCATGAATTTAATGGGTGACCCAACCTTGCGTGTTCATTATTTTGATGGAGCTAAGAATTTGAGCAACAATAAAATCAACAGCAATAAAAATGTGGTGTTGACTTGGACTGCTTCATCTGATCCTGGAGTTATTGGCTACCATGTTTATAGAACAAGTAGAAAAGGCGGCGTATACTACCCTATCACAACTGCACCAATTAATGCTTTAACATTTACCGACATGGATCCATACAATGGCACCAATTACTATATTGTAAAAGCTATAAAACTAGAGACTTCAAATACTGGCACTTACTACAACAGCAGCTTGGGTGTAATGACCACCGCAACTGGAGTAGTTGGCACCAATACGGGTATAGCCGAAAACATTACTTATAATTTATTGGTTTATCCAAACCCTGCACAATCAGAAATAAATATTGAAACCGAAGCAAATAGCACGGTTAAAATTTATGATTTAAACGGTCGATTGGTATTTGAAACGCTTACAAAAAATTCAATTACACAAGTTAGCACAAGCGCTTGGGCAAAAGGAATCTACCTTATAAATTGCAACAATGGCACTTCATCAAAAACAGAAAAATTAATTATTCAATAAAAGGACTTATTTTTGTCCCCAAAGCATTATGATTTTAAAAGGAAAAAAAGGAATTATATTTGGTGCATTAGACACCAAATCTATTGCATGGAAAGTTGCTGAACTAGCCCATGCTGAAGGCGCAGAATTCATTTTAAGTAACGCACCTATTGCATTGCGCATGGGTACTATCAATGAATTGGCTGCAAAAACAAATTCTGAAGTTATTGCTTGCGATGTAAGCCTTGACGAAGACATGAACAACTTGATTGATGCAGCAGTAGCAAAATATGGCAAACTTGATTTTGTATTGCACAGCATCGGTATGAGTTTGAATGTTAGAAAGAAAAATCCATATACCGATTTGAACTACGATTTCATGCATAAAACTTTCGATATTTCTGCTATTTCATTCCACAGATTGATGCAGACTTTAATGAAAAAAGATGCAATGAACGAATGGGGAAGTATTTTAGGTTTAACCTATATAGCTTCTCAACGTGTGTTCCCTGATTACAATGAAATGGCTGAGGCTAAATCATTGTTAGAAAGCTTTGCGCGCAGTTTTGGATACCACTACGGTGTATCTAAAAAAGTACGTGTAAACACCATTAGCCAAAGTCCAACAATGACTACGGCAGGTAGCGGTGTTGGCGGATTTGATGCCTTCTATACTTATGCAGACAAAATGAGTCCACTAGGAAATGCTAGTGCTGAAGCTTGTGCTCAATACTGTATTTCATTGTTTAGCGATTACACCCGCTACGTAACCATGCAGAACTTATACCACGACGGCGGATTTAGTTTCACCGGAATCAGTGGCGATGTCATGGAAATGGTTGCCAAAGCAGGCGAATAAATAAAACCTTAATTCTAAAAAGCCAGCAGATTACATCTGCTGGCTTTTTTCGTTTATAGACCAAAACAAAGGTTTCGTCCTTTTTTTCACTATTTACCCAACCCTTTTCTGACAGGGTACGTCATTTGCCTTAGAACAACCAAGATAGGTTCATGTCATTTCTACCAGAAATACCGCTTTCATTAGACAAGGATATCCTCCTTTCAGCCAATCAGCAACCGGAGCTGCTTAAGCTGATAGAGGCTTGCATAGCGAATGACCGGTCGGCGCAAGAAACCCTTTACAAAAGGTATTATGGAAAAATGATGGGACTATGTATGCGTTATGTAAAAAACAGAGACGACGCCATGTCAATTTTAAACCAAGGATTTCTAAAAGTCTTTCAAAATCTCGACAAGTATGCGTTCAATGGTTCATTTGATGGTTGGATATACCGAATAGTATACAACAGCATCATCGATCAATTGAGAAGCAGAAACAGGGATTTCAAAACCAGTGAAATAGACTACAATGCTTTAGAAGTTTCGATAGAAGCCAATAGCATTCAAAATCTTTACATTGAAGACTTATTAAAACTCCTAGATGAATTGCCAGAAAGTAGCCGTGTTGTTTTCAATATGTTTGCGATTGAAGGTTTTAAACACGAAGAAATTGCAGAACAGTTGAACATAAGCACAGGCACCAGCAAATGGCATGTTAATGCAGCACGCACACTCTTGAAAGAAATGATCGCCAAACGTTTTCAATCATGAACAAAAAAACACACATCGAACCTGACCAGCTGTTTAGAGACCAATTGATACAGCATGAAGCAAGCTTTGAGCCTGCGGCTTGGGACAACATGCGTGCGCTTTTGGACAAATCTGAAACAAAGGCTCCTATATTGATTGTTCCACCTAAATCAAACAACAATTCCAAAACATTAATTTTTATTATTATGTCAACCTTAAGTCTTTTAACCATCGCAAGTTTATGCTATTTCGGTACTCAAAGCAGCACCCTAGCCCATAACTCAAATACATTTAAAAGCATTTCAAATCCTTCGAGTTATGCCAAAGCAAATAGCAAGTCAGCCATTATAAAAACCGAGTCAGAACAAGGACAAAACAGTACTAATCTCAATAGTAATACAGCAAATCAAAATCCAAGTATAGAACCCCTAGACACTGGAATTACTAATAAAATAAATACTGTATTGGCTGTTTCCAAATCAACAATCGATACCTTTAAAACAGTTCAAAAAGATGGAAAAATCTACCGTGTATTTTACCGTAAAACCTGGGTACCTGAAGAATATGAATACATCAGCAAACCCAACGGAAATCTTATTGAAGATGCATTTATTGGTTTGCATTTTACAGCCCAAAGACCAAGAAACCTGGACAGTCTAAGCGCTGGATTCAACCTCCAATTTATGTCAGGCAACAGAATTGAAAGCAAAACTATTGGGGTGTATTTGGGACTCGACTGGGGTATGCAATTTTATGGAAGTGGCAAAAAATCCAATGTAGTACTCAACAATGTTACACAAGACAGTGGGTATACCAAATTGAGCAGCCATTCAATGGATTTCCTGGGCCGCGCGCACATTGAATATGCAAAGTACCCTTTAATTCCTTACATCAACTTTATGGCTGGACCAAGAATCTATTCAACTGGTCAAACTGTTGCTTCATATATGACTTTAAAACAAGCAGAAAGCAGCACAGTGAACAATGCCCACACTTCGGTTTCTATGCTATACGGATTTGGATTGGGTGCCCGTTTGCGTTTGAGCTCAGTAGTTTCCCTAGATGCACGTTATGAATGGATAAATGGCAGTCCTGTCCGCTTGGTTGATTTAAATCAGTCAACTTTCAATGGCATGTCCTACAATTTAAAAATCAATAAAATTGCTCCGCATCTTGAACAATTCAAGATTGGATTGATATTTAATCTTTCAGAAAGAGACATAGACAAGAAATTAATTTATGATGGATACTTCAAAACTTACACCATTGACAGTGTCCAAGTTAATGCATCAGACAGCAATACGATAATCTTACCTTGTCCTTGTAAACCTTGCGAAAAACAAGTCATTGTTTATCCTAGGCAAAACAATTCGCAAACACCAGATACAGACAGCGACAACGACATCACGCCAATAAATACTGGTGGATCTAGAAGTTCATTTCCAGGTATCAAACCAACTGTTAAACCAAGTGGTGGTAACAATTAACAACTAATCAAAAGATTAAAGTGCTGGAAGTTTAAAACACTTCTAGCATTTTAATTTATGATAAAAATTATTTTTTTTGTTGCTTTTTGACCTATAGATTTGCGGCAATCTAAAACATTATGCATAAAACCTACAATCTTTTTATCAGCCATTCATGGACTTTCAATTTAGAAGCATGTAAGAAAAAGATTAAGTTTTTTGAAAAAGCAAACCTAAAACACAATTTCATAGAAGCGCATCCTTTGAATCCTGAAGCAGCAGGAACTAGTGAAAAAGAGTATTTAAAACACATTGATCAAGCCATCAAAAAAAGTGATTGTGTTTTGGTTCTAGCGGGCACACATGAGGCGCAAAATTATTGGACACAAAAGGAAGTAGAATTGGCTAAATCCAATAAAAAACCTATTATAGTAATTGAACCTTGGTTGAGCGCACGCACCATGCCAATGTTGAACGAACACGCTGACATTATTGTTAAATGGAATGGCAAAAAAATCAGCGATGCCATTCGTACTTTCGCCTAAAAAATACTGGATTTTTTAATCCACTTTTTTAAGACCTTGATTTTCATTGGCTGTTCTTTTTTATGTATTAAAAATAATTTACATTTGTCGTTTATATGGCCTACAACAGCTTACTTTTCGACAAACAAGGCAGCATCACAACGATAACCTTAAACAGACCTGACGTTTTCAATGCATTTAACGACGAACAAAGTTTTGAACTTCAAGATGCTTTAAAAGCAGCGCGTAAAGATGAGGAAACTAGAGTTGTTGTATTAACCGGTGCTGGCAAAGCATTTTGCAGTGGGCAAGACCTTAAAGCCATAGCAGGAGCAGAAAAAAGATCTTTTATAGACTCTTTAAACAAACGTTACAACCCTATAATCCGCGAAATGCGCAATATGCCAAAGCCAATCATTTGTAGATTGAATGGTGTTGCTGCAGGAGCTGGCTGTTCATTAGCCTTGGCATCAGATTTTATCATCGCTTCTGAAAACGCGAGTTTAATCGAAGTATTCATTAATGTTGGCTTGGTTTTAGACAGTGGCTCATCGTTCTTCTTACCTAGATTGGTTGGTAGTGCAAGGGCTTTTGAAATGAGCACAATGGGAAGTAAAATAAGTGCAAAACAAGCTTTTGAATGGGGAATGGTTAACCGCTGTGTTCCTGCAGAACAGCTTGATGAAGAAACCAGAATTGTTGCAGAATATTATGCCAATGCACCAACAAAAGCCATTGGTTTGATGAAAAAAATGCTCAACAAATCGTTCAACAGCAGCCTTGAAACCATGTTGGAAACAGAAACCTTTAGCCAAGAAATTGCTGGAAGTAGCTCAGACAACAAAGAAGGTGTAGCTGCATTTAACGAAAAACGCAAACCAAACTTTACCGGTAAATAAGATGAAATCTATTGTATTATTTTTTAGCCTATTAATTTTTGTTTCTCATTCAAACGCACAAAACAATGTGCAAGAAATCTGCGGTTATAAAACCGAATTAGAACGTGTCGTTAAAAGACAACCTAATTATTTAATTTATCAAAATGCGCTTTTCGAACAGGCCATGCAAGAGTTCAATTCCCTGAGCACCGCCAAGAGAAGAATTGAAGCCGATACTTTATATTTTGAAATTCCAGTAGTGTTTCATGTTTTGTACAACAAAACTGCTGAAAACCTAAATGACACTTGCATATACAGCCAATTAAGAGAACTTAACAACGCATTCAGAAAGCGCAACAAAGACACCTCAAGAATACGTGCTATTTTCAAGCCTATTGCAGCAGATGTGAAAATCCAATTTGTATTGGCTACCACAGACCCTCAGGGCAATGCCACATCAGGTATTACAAGAACCTATACCAATAAAACAACTTTCGCTGCAAATCAATTTGGCACCTATACCACCAATATGAAATACAGCGCCAATGGTGGTAAAGACGCTTGGGACCCAACCTCTTATTTGAATTTCTGGATTTGCAACATGGAGTTTCCAAATTATATTGGAATCGTTTATGGATTTGCTACCCCTCCTACCAATGCCCCTAATTGGAATGGAACAGGAGCTACTAAAGACACAAATAGTATGGAGTCTGGCGTGGTTTTGCACTACAAAATTGTTGGCAGAAGCAACCCTTTGGCACCTGTAAAATACAACGAAGGAAAATCTGCCATTCACGAAGTTGGACATTACCTTGGTCTAAGACATGTTTGGGGCGATGGCAACAACACAACCGGTTGTACCGTAGATGATGGCATATTTGACACCCCAAATTGCAAAGCACAAAATGCAACTTGCATGGGACAAAATTCATGCACTGATGCAAGCAACGACAAACCCGACCAAACAGAAAACTATATGGACTATGCGCTTGATGGATGTGCGGGTATGTACACCCAACAACAAGCATTTATGATGCGTTTTGTTTTAAATAAATTAAGAACAGGGCTACCATATAGAATTATAAAATACGATACCATTGCTGAACCTGCTGCGCCTGTAAGTGGTTTTAAAATCTACCCTAATCCTCTACAAGAAGGCAATAATTTCAATGTTCAAATATCTGGTCAAAACAACGAATATTTTGCGACCTCAATCATAGATGCTACCGGTAAAGAAGTTTACCAACGTTCATTGATGGCAAACAAAGTTCATAGTATTGAAACCTCAGGACTTGCTCAAGCCATTTACTTCATTGTTGTTCGCAACTCAGAAGGCAAAATTGTCTACCGTGAAAAGCTGCTAATTTTGTAGTTCGTTAAACCATGAAAGTAGTCGCTTTCCTTAAGCAACATTTCTTATCTATATTTTTTGTAATTTTTTCGTTTATCTATGGTTTACAAGTTTACGAAGTTGGCAATAATTACAATCGTTTTGACAAAGTAATTAACGAAGATGCTTTCGGATACTACATTATACTTCCTGCCTTTTTTCAATACCACGACCCTAATTTTGAATTCTTAGATACGGTCTTAAGAAAATCAGAGGTCTATAAAAGCTATATTCCACCAGTAATTAATACCATTGAAAACGGCGAGAAAGTTTGTAAATACTATTCAGGAGTAGCGGTTTTACAAAGTCCTTTTTATCTAATTAATTCTATATTATTTGAGGACAAAAAAAGTGAAACAGGATTTCAAAAAAGCAACCATTTCGCCATATTAATTTCTGCGGCCTTCTACCTTTTATTGGGCATTTGGGGAATGATAGATTTATTAAAAAGATTAAAAATCCACCCCCTACTCACTGCAGCTGCTGTCAGCCTTAGTCTATTTGGCAGCAACCTACTCGCGTATGCAAGCTATGACATTGCATACAGCCATGTCTATTCATTTTTTGCCCTTATTTTCTTTATTCGTGCAGCGTATATTTTTAAAAATAAATTAAACCTTCAATCTGCAATAATGTGCGGATTGTTTTTTGGGTTAATCGTAATCATCAGGCCGCTTAATGGAATTTCTGTTTTATTTATTCCTATTATTTTTGGTCTAAAACCATTCATACAATTGTTCCATAAATCTTATTTAAGATTAACAGCACTTGCAATCTTTTCAGCGTTCATCATACTTTCTCTTCAATCGATAATTTGGCATTGGCAAACGGGCCTTTGGTATGTTTATCCTTATGGCAACGAAAGTTTAAACCTCGCTCATCCTCAATTATTCGAATTGGTATTTGGTTACAATTGCGGTTGGGCCCTATACACGCCAGTGCCTTTCATAGCCTTGGTTATCAGCCTTCTTTTCTTATTTATAAAAAAGCAATTTAGGCAAGGCCTATGGATGTTCGTATTCAGTTTTGGCTTACTATACTTATTGTCTTCTTGGTATTATTTGCATTATGGATGCACCGTTGGTTGCCGACCAATTACAGAATTTTATGGCCCCTTGTTTATAGCCTTCGCCTATTCTGTGAATTCATTTATAAAAACCAATGGGGCAAAAATCATTTTACTGGTTTTTACCGCTATTGGAATTAAATACAACTTAATTGTTCAACATCAATTTTTTGAAAACATCATCAATTGGTGTGAAATGGACAAAGAAAGATTTCAGATGGTCTTCTTGAAAACCCACGAGGCATATAAATATGCAACTTCGCCGTTTTGGGATTTTAGCAGCTTCGATAAAGTAGCACCCATGAAGACCGTTCCAATACAAAAGAAACTAAGCATTGATATAGAAAAATCAGAAGATAAATTTCAAATTCAATTACCAGAACTAGAGGCAAACGACTCTACACTTTTGTTTAATTTGAAGTTAAAAGGGACAATGTTTGATGAAATAAATGATTCCTATCTTAGAATTCTAATCAATGACAACGGTGAATACATAGAATTACTGAACTTATTGCTTAGGCGCAAGATGGTTTTAGCCAATAAGGAACAGACGTTCATTTATCAATTCCATGTAAGCAAATCGATAAATAAACCATTGTTAAACATCAGTCTAGAGTCTGTAAACAACAAGGCTAAAACCGATTTAAACCTTGAAGAAATTGAGATAAAACGGGTTAAATTGTAATCCGACTTTCGTATTTATTTTGTTTTTTTTAAAGTGATTGAAAATTTGTTTATATGGGTTTTCTATACTTTATTGCAGACAATAAGCACAATTTATTAAACCACTATGAAGATTATTGATATAAAGCCAATGAATGGCCCAAATTACTGGAGCATTAGAAGACATAAATTAATTGTAATGCGCCTTGATTTGGAAGACATGGAAGAACGTCCGACCAACAGCATAGATGGTTTTTTAGAGCGCCTAAAAACGCTTTTCCCTACCATGCAATCTCACCGTTGTAGTCCAGGAGTACCGGGTGGTTTTTTCCAAAGGGTTGAAGAAGGCACATGGATGGGACATGTTATTGAACACATTGCATTAGAAATACAAACCCTTGCGGGCATGAATTGCGGTTTTGGAAGAACCCGCCAGACTTCTGCAAAAGGCGTTTATAATGTTGTATTTAATTACTGGGAAGCTAAAGCTGGAATATTTGCAGCCAAAGCCTCAGTTGCAATTGCAGAGGCGTTAATCGATGGCAGACCCTACCATGTTGAAGACGATATTCAAAAGCTTCGTGAAATAAGAGAAGAAGAACGTTTGGGCCCTAGTACCGGCAGTATCGTTGAAGAAGCCATCAAAAGAAATATTCCGTTTATCCGTTTAAATGGCCGCTCTTTGGTCCAATTGGGTTATGGCATCAACCAAAAAAGAATTCAAGCTACAGTTGCCAGTTCAACCAGCAGTATTGCAGTTGAAATTGCCTGTGATAAAGAAGACACCAAACTGCTTTTAGAATCGGCGCAAATTCCCGTTCCAAAAGGCCGTATTTGTGTTGACTTAGAAGATTTAGAAGCCGCTGCAAACCGCATTGGATATCCATTGGTAACCAAACCAATTAATGGCAACCACGGAAAGGGCGCAACTACAGATCTTAAAAACTGGGATGAACTTTTGATGGGATATGAAGCAGCGAAAGTGTATTCACGTTCCGTTATAGTTGAAAAATTCATTACCGGATACGACCACCGTATTTTGGTCATCAATTACAAATTTGTTGCAGCAGCTAAAAGAACACCTGCATCAGTAGTTGGCGATGGCAAACATACCATACAAGAACTTATAGATATTGTTAACTCAGACCCACGCCGCGGATATGGTCACGAGAAAGTTCTAACCTCAATTAAAGTAGATAAATTCACCCAACAAATATTAGATGACAAAGGTTATACCTTGGATACTGTTTTAGTTAAGGACTATGAACTTTTATTGAAACCAACAGCCAATATTAGTACGGGTGGAACCGCTGAAGACATTACAGATTATGTACATCCAAGCAATGTGTTCATGTGTGAACGTATCGCTCGAATTATAGGATTGGATATATGTGGTATCGACATTATGGCACCTGATTTAAGTATTCCAATAACGGAAAACGGTGGTGCAATTTTGGAAGTTAACGCCGCACCTGGATTTAGAATGCACCTTGAACCTACTGAAGGTATTGCTCGAAATGTAGCTGAACCGGTAATTGACATGCTCTACCCTCCTGGAACATCTGCACGGATTCCAATTATTGCAGTATCTGGAACCAATGGTAAAACTACCACTACCCGCTTAATGGCCCATCTTTGCAAACAACAAGGTCATAAAGTTGGATACACCACAACAGATGGTGTTTACATCCAAAACGAAATGATGATGAAAGGCGATTGTACAGGACCTATTTCAGCTGAGTTTGTTTTGAAAGACCCAACAGTAGACTTTGCGGTATTAGAATGCGCAAGAGGCGGAATTCTAAGAGCTGGTTTAGGTTTTCACAACTGCGACATTGCTATAATCACCAATATTGCTGCTGACCATTTAGGTTTACAAGGTATAGATACCCTTGAACAATTGGCTAGAGTTAAATCGGTTGTAGCCGAGTCTGTTTTCCCTGAAGGCTATGCCATTTTAAATGCAGATGATGATTTGGTTTACAAGATGAAAGACAATATTTCTTGTAAACTGGCCTTGTTTAGTATGGATGAAACCAATCAACGAATTATCGACCATTGTGCAACAGGCGGATTGGCGGCGGTGTATGAAAATGGCTTCCTAACTATTATGAAAGGCAATTGGAAAATCCGAGTTGAAAAGGTTAGCAAAGTCCCTATGACTTTTGGAGGCCGCGCAGAATTTAACATTGCCAATGCATTGCCAGTTATATTAGCTGCTTTCATTAGAAACTTTAAAATCGAAGATATTCGTGCTTCATTACAAACCTTTATTCCTTCTCCAGCCCAAACACCGGGAAGAATGAATATGTTTAATTTCAGAAACTTCACAGTGATGGTCGACTATGCGCACAACACCGCAGGTTTAATGGCTATAGGTAAATTCTTGGCCAAAACGGAAGCAAGTAAGAAGATAGGAATTATTGCGGGGGTTGGCGATAGACGCGACGAAGACACCATATCTCTTGGAGAAGAAGCTGCAAGAATTTTTGATGAAGTTATTATCCGTCAAGACCGAAACTTACGTGGAAGAACAGAAGATTATATCATTAATCTGATGGTGAAAGGAATTAAGAACATTGATCCTAATAAAAAAATCACCATTATTCCTTTGGAAAAAGAGGCCATTGATTACACCATTAAAAATGCAGAAAAAGACTCCTTTATTGTTATTTGCAGCGATGTAATTCCTGATGCCCTTGAACAAATCATTGATTTAAAAGCCTCTGAAGAAGAAGGTTTTAGTAGCACGAATTAAAATGATACACGCATTTTTTAAGCACAAATACACGCAATATACTTTCTTAAGTTTATGTCTTGTGTATGTGGTTATTTTGCAATTTTATCACCTCAACGAACTCCCAATTATCCAATGGGATGAATCGCGTTTAGCAGTAAATGCTGCGGAAATGTACCATTCAGGGAACTTTCTTAGCACCACTTACGAATACAAACCGGATTACTATAACACCAAACCTCCACTCATGATTTGGTTGCAGGTTATCAGTGCTTCTGTATTTGGAATGAACGAATTGGCCATTCGCTTCCCTTCTGCCCTTGCTGGATTCTTTTGTGTTTTATTCTGCGGATGGATTATCCATAAAAGAACCGAGAATTTAAATTTTGCTTCTTTATCCATTTTAATCTTAGCAAGCTCTGGAGGCTTTATACAATTGCATGGTAGTCTGACTGGCGATTTTGATGCGCTGTTAGCTGCTTTACTTTTAATGAGTGTGTATTACCATCAGGACTTCATCGTCAATAAATACAACCCTGCGCTTTACAATTTTATCTTCTTTTTCAGTTTGGCCAT
>JAOASJ010000042.1 GCA_030158725.1 Bacteroidia bacterium | reverse complement strand
AGGTCATCGGTTCGACTCCGATATTCTCCACCAAATCGGCATAATTGAAATTTACTTCACTTGTGCCAATTTCTTTTTCCGCCAAACCCCGCTTCAGATGTGCGATGTATGAAAATAAAGGATTTATTTCCTTGGTTCGACACTGGTCATTTTTCTTGTTATAGGTAATTCCGGCTGGAAATATGAAATTTTGTAATCTTACTTTTGTGTTGTATTGACTGGAAGTCCACAGGGACGGGAGGTTTCGTGAGAAGACAAGCAATTCATCAACCGATTTTTCAAGGTTCGACACTTTTTTTGAGTATCTCTCTAATTGACCTGATATTTCAACTCTTTCAGCTTTGAATTTGTCAGAGAATTTTACGAATTGCTCCTTTGAGATTTCCTCTAAGATAAATCTTTCTTCTAGCCTGTCTAATTTAGAATTGACTTCTAAAAGTTGTTTTTTGATGAGTTGCTCTTCGGTTTGTCTGGTCTGAAGATGACTTGATAAATTTGACAGAATTTCACGTTTCATTAGTTTAGTTAACTGCTCAGAAAAACCAATCTGGAAAGGCGTAAGCATGCTTAAAAATTCATCATGGATCTTTTTTGCACTCTTATTGTTGCAGCAACCTAAAGTTCTGCACTTGTAATACCATAGGTTTTTCTTTTTCACAATGTAACCCGGCATGGAATTTCCGCAGGTGTCACATTTTACAAAGTTTTTAAGTGGTATTTCATCATTTTCATGTTTTACAGTGTAACCATGATGGTTTTCATCCAGAATATCATTGACCTTAAGAAATATTTCCTTGCTGACCATTGGTTCTTGTTTTCCTTCAATGACCTTGCCTTCTAATACAGGATGCGTTAACAAACCGCAGTAAAAAGGATTTTTTAAAAGTCCTGATATTTTCTGATGATAAATTTTTATTCCAAGTGCATTCAACCTGCCTGTAATTTCCTGAGTAGATAAATTTTCATTTGCCTTCCATAAGAAAGCATTCTTTAGTAGCTGACCTGTTTGGTTTAATACTATTTGCCTGTTTCTTCCCATACCAATGACGTCATAACCCAACGGGACACGGTAACACCATTCGCCTCTTAAGATGGCTTCCTTTACTCCTGACATACATTTCTCACGCCTTAACTGATTGTCATATTCAGAAAAAATATATTGAATGTTCTGCTGAAGGCTTCCGCTTGGAGTGGTTGAATCTGTCGGCTGGGTGACAGAAACTACCATGACACCCTGCTTTCTCAGTTGTTCTGTTATGTATATTGCATTTGCTCCACTTCTTGAAAACCTGTCAACACTATAAACAATAATAAAGGAGACTTTTTCCCTTGACTTCTTAACAAAGGAGAGCATTTTATTGAACTCTTTTCTTTCATCGGTTTTAGCACTTTCATACGTCCCTCCGAAACTTCCTATTATTGAGTAATTGTGTTTTAAAGTATAGAGTTCACAGGCTTTCATTTGAGTAGTCAGACTCATGTTTTTGTCAGCTTGCTCCTTGGTGGATACCCTCGTGTAGATAACACAGTTATTTGTAGATGCTCCCTTCGAGGTTTGTGTTTTTGCAAAGGGACTGAAAATGTCAAGTGAATTGTCTTTTGTATTCATGGGTTGTGTGTGACTTTTTTTTTAAGGTTGCTTTCTTTCTATACCATTCAAACATCTGCTCGAAAGAATGGTGCAGAACTGATGGAGTGAGTCAAGCATTTTTTGTGCCATTTCCTGATCGAGTCCTGAAAATTCAGGACATGATCTTAGCTCTTCAAGTGTAATATTTTCTTTTTTCAAATTCAAATTGATTTTTTATTTTTTTGTTTATCAGTTTTTTGTGAGCTTCTCATCAAGCTATCAATAAGAGATACTGCTCCAGCAATGCCCAATGTCCATAAAATCGTTTTAGTTGAAATCGGCTTTGCTGGAATTGATAAAACATTTTCATTTTTTTTGAACTTCGATGCGGACGTATTTACTTTTTCAATCTTGGATATTTCGTTTAGCTCCTTTGCGGCAAATGCAGATGAAAGAATATTTATAGTTTCTAAGTCTTCATCGCTGATTTGCTCAATAGTCTCAGGAATTATGTTCGTTTGTTGTGAGACTTGCGTTTCCTCCGTTCCTATTTGACCATCAGTTTGAATACTCTTATCAATGGTTTTCTTTTTTCTACCGACAGGATTCTTCTTGTATAATGGCTCATCAAAAATATTTATTTCAGTGCTTGTATTGAACCTCCCTGAGTGAAAAGCTATTCCGGCGATTACTTTAATAATAAAGTCGCAATTATGGGTGAGTGCTTGATCACCTTTGAAATTACCACCCTTTGTTGCCTGTACAATGGAAATAAAAGATTTTGTAGGATTGTCTTGTTTTAGCAATTCTAAAAACTCATTATCAATTCCGGCATTATTGATTGAGTCTATAAAAACAAAGTCACAGTGCTTTTCAGGTAAATATTCTCTTATAGATTGTCTGTCTTTGTTTTCTGCAAAGGTCACTTTGCTGCCACCAATGGCTTTAATCTTTTCCTGTAAAGTAACACTCTCGCCTTCTTCGGCAGCAATGTATACAACTTCACCGAAATACTCCTGCAAATAATCTGCAAATCGGATTGAAAAATTGCTTTTGCCTCCTTTTGGCAGTCCCCAAATGATAGCTGAAAATAGTTTAGATGGCTTGCCAATAAGTTCTAAAAATTTACCTTCAAATTCCAAAGAGTCAAACTTTTTTTCAATAAGTTCATCTCCTGTAAATTCCTTCACTTTCTTTTTTTCAGGCTGAAACTCATCTTTGTTATTTTCTTGAGCAAATACTTTTGCAAAATTAAGCTTGAATCTCTTTTCGGATGCGGGTTCGGGACTATTCGGAACTTCGATATTACGCTGTATCCCTTCTATACTCATTCTTACTTCTTTGATGTAATCATAGGCCGTAGTTCTGCCTATTTCAAGTTGCTTTGCGATCTGACCATAACTAAGGCCTGATTGTTTTAATTGATATGCTTTGTTTTTGATATTCATTTAATGTGATTTGATTGTTTTTTAAAATACTAACATACTAACAGCCCATAGGTGTGTTAGCAATGTTAGTAGTGTTAGTAGTGGTTTTTGTATTGTTTTCTGCCGGTGGAACTTTGTCGAGTACTCGTTTGACTTTCATTTGATTGATGCGGAGCCGTTTTGCTATTTCATATTTGGATATTGATGGTTCTGAATTTCGCAGTTCTGTAATGAGTATTTCTGTCTGATCCCCTTCATCACTGCTTGGCAATCGCAAATGATCCCTTTCGTTACCGAAACCCGTGAATTCAAATCCCAGAAAATTATGAGGTTTGCTTATTTCACAAAGGAGAATATTGTCCGAGTCAAACACCACATCTGTATCCCTTGCCTTGATCTGCTTGATATATCTCAGGCTCCCGTCCTTATGACTTTTACCTATGGCAAAAATGCTGTCTGCAAAATTTGCCAAATGCTTGCTTCCTGCCATGTCATTAATCCCAATTGGATTGTATGGACTTCTTTTGGGCGTGTGAGCCAGAATGAGCAATGAAAGACCATATTTTACTTTTAGTTCTTTTAGTTGTTTCATTAGTGGCAGAGCTTCCTTTGCAGATTCTGTCGTTTCCGTTTTGAGCCATGTGAGATTATCAATGATTAAAATCTTGGCATTATAAATGACTATGGCCTTCTCGATTGAATTAAACAATGTCTTTTCAAAATCATCGAAGCTGGTGCAATCCGAATTGATATCTATACGAAGAAATCGGTTGTCAAAATCATAATGCTGAGCGTAATTATTTGAGTATCGTTTTTCAAATTGTTTGATGCTCATTTCAAAGTCAAAGTATAACACCACCTGTTGCTCAGCTTCTAACCTGAAACCCCTTACTGCTTGCCCTCTAGAAATTGAGTCTGCGATTTGTACTGAAAGTATCGACTTACCGATATTGGTATCGGCAAACAGGATACAAATTTCACCTTCATGCCACAACTCTGAAAACAACATCTTGGGAATAGGTTTGGTACTTGCAAGCCTCAAAGTGTCGTTAGCTGAACGAATATTCAGGAAATCATCAAACTCCACTTCTTTTGTAATGGATTTGATTACTGTCTTTTTTTCAAGTTTAGTAAAGCTCAGTCTATTCATTTATTGTCATGTTAATGTGTGAAAAATAGTCCCCATGTGGTTTAGTTCTGATAGTGACCCTATGTCCTGAAATATGTGGGTCAAGAGCCTGGAGTCTTAAAATTTCTTTTTCCAAAGGATTTAGAAAATAACTTTTAGATTCTAAAATCGAGTTGTGTACATCCACCAGATCAGAGATCAGACTGTTTTGCAAGTCGATGTATTCCTGCCTTGAGTCATGTCTTTTGCAATAGGATTCTAATTTTAGGGACATAACCGAAATTACCCTTTCAAGTTTTGCGTGACTTTTCAAATTTTAAAAAGGGGTTTTAGAGTGAATGAAAAAGAAATGGTCTGTTCGGCTTTCGGATGAAAGTTCTTGTTCGGACAATGCCCCGAACATACTTGCAATGAAAATTGCCTTAAACGCTTTGCACTTGAAAGGCAATTCGTTTTCGGGATAGAATGGTTAGAGAAATTATAATATATCATGTAAAAACGGGTCGGTTTTTAATTCTGTCCGAACCCGTTTTCAATGATATAGGGATTTTTATCCGAAAATTTTGAAGACTGCCCCAAGTAAATCCAAGTTGGGGCAAGTAGTTAGAGGTGCTATTTTGTTAAATTATAACTATTTGACAATCTATTGATTACAAAATTAAGATTTCTCGGCTAGCTCCTTTTTCTTCTTTTCGTTCTTTATTTTTTTCTTTATTTCTTGCGTAGAGAGCCGTTCACCGACAATTTCGAGGTAAGATTTTTTCAAATCGTCGAAAAAAGCACCATGATCAAAGTAGTTAACTTGGTCTGTAATTCCCTTTGAAAAATTTGATTCCCAGTCGCCCATTTTAATTCCAAAAACAGGTGCCAGGTTGTCGACCATTTTTGTAACTTCTCCTTTGCCATCTTCCAAATAATTTGCCCGATGCAGTGCGTAGATAAGCTTTGTAAAATTGTTCTTTGTTGTCCCATCTGTCCATTTGACCAATTTTACCGTTTCACTTTTACGCTTTTCTTGCACCTTTGTAACTTCTTGTTTTTGTTTTTCCTGAAATTGAGATGCATATAGTTCAGGTAAGTATTCCTTATTCGCTCTGTATTTTACTAATGCTTTGAACCAAGTTTCTTTGTCATCTACTTCAGGAGAAATAATCTGATCGGTTGGTTCTTCAGGTTTTTGAAATAAAAACTGCTTCTGAATAAATTGGGATTCAATAATTTTTTCCCTTTCTTGCCTTGTTTGAGCAAATTTATATGCATTTACATTTCTCTGAGAAAAATTGAATTTATTTCTATACCTGGATAGTAATTGCCCATTATGGTCATATGTCTCGAAATACTTTACTATAGGTAATTTCAGAATCCAAATCTTTCTTTTGACCTTAATTGTTTTAATTGGTTCTCTATGAGCAATCCTGTCCAAATATGCCGACCTTTGAACATAGATTAAGGAATCTATAATTTCTTCAATTTTATGCCCCATTTCATATTGGAAATCAAATTCCTCCACCACCTCTTTTGAAAATTCATCAAGATTCACCTTATTTACAAACTGGAATACCACCTCAAAGGTATTTGCCGCTGTTTTTTTATCCCGTGCAGAATGAATCATGTTTTCCCTTTTGTGCCTCATCATGCCAATTATTCTGTTTTTAATATTTTCGAAGTTGTCGTCTGAAATTACCATAAAAAAAGGTGCGAAAATAATTACCTTTCCTTTTTCTATGAAAAAATAATACTAACAGATACTAACAATGCTAACACCTATATAGGCTGTTAGTATGTTAGTATTCCGGAATCGAAGTTTCAAACATGTAAAAACTTACTTTATCTCGTTATTTTACTTATAAAATATTTCCAGGTCCTCATTGGGAGCATTTATTATAAATGTCTGTTTGAAAATATTAATTTTTGAATGTAATAGTTCTTCAAAGCTTCGAATCTATCGTCTGAAAAATTTAAAAAAGGTGCGAAAATAAACCGACTACTACTTCCAAAAGAAAATTATATTAACTTTAGTAAGATTGATTTAAAATTAAATTAATATTAAATGGCCAATATTTGAATTAACAGTAAAAACCATGAAAAACATAATCTTAACTTTAATTTTTACCCTTATCAGTAATAAGGTAAATGTGTAACCTTCCCTTTTTAAATAAATATATTTTTACTACTTTTGTAAACTTGAAATGGTCAAGTCTCATATTTTCACTGTACATTATTGTACAAAGTTGCCTGCCTTGCGGTGACTCTCAGGAATGTGATGTCACTAAGATAGGTCAGTCTTTTGAGCTTGCCACACAGCATTCAGATCACGAACATGAGAAAGAAAACTGCACTCCATTTTGCAGTTGCAGCTGTTGCGGTAGCCAGGTTTATAAAGCCTTGGCAGAGTTTCATGTTTCCAAAATAGTGCACTATGCTGAAAAAGCAGTGCCGTTTTACCAAGTTTCTTTCAACAGCCAATACACCGGCAAAATCTGGCAACCACCTAAAATAGGTTAATTGTTATTTATCTAATCATAAACCAGGAAAACTGGTTTATGCCATCAAGCATTATGGTTTTCCATTATGCTGCAATTTCGTACAATTAACAAAAATTAGAAATGTTAGACAAAATCATTGCTTTCAGTATAAAAAATAAATTCATCATAGGGTTGATGACACTCACTCTCATTGTCTGGGGTGTATGGAGTGCAAACAAGCTGCCAATAGACGCAGTACCAGACATCACAAATAACCAAGTACAAATTATAACACTGTGCCCAACCCTTGCTGGTCAGGAAGTGGAACAACTGGTGACGTATCCGATAGAACAAAGTATAGCTAACCTTCCAGATCTTGAAGAGTTGCGAAGTATTTCCCGTTTCGGACTTTCGGTTATCACTGTTGTATTTGATGATAAAGTTGATATATATTTTGCAAGGCAGCTCATTAATGAAAAATTAAAGGAAGCTGTGGACAAGATTCCCAATGGCGTAGGAACACCAGAACTGGCCCCTGTTAGCACCGGATTGGGGGAAGTATATCAATACATAATTCACCCAAAAAAAGGTAGCGAAAACAAATATACGGCAATGGACCTGAGAACCATGCAGGATTGGATTGTTGCAAGGCAGTTATATGGAACGCCCGGAGTTGCAGAAGTAAACAGTTTTGGTGGTCAACTCAAACAATATGAAGTAGCAGTGAACCCTGATCGTCTTATCGCGATGGGCATAACTATACCCGAAATCTTCACAGCTCTGGAAAAGAACAATGAAAATACAGGAGGGGCTTATATTGACAAAAAACCAAATGCCTATTTCATAAGAGGCGTTGGGTTAATCGGGTCTTTTGATGACATTAGGAATATTGTTGTAAAGACAAATCCCAATGGCATACCTATACTCATTAAGGATGTTGCTGATGTTCAATTTGGAAGTGCAGTACGTTATGGAGCCATGACGTATAATGGTAAAATAGATGCGGTTGGAGGTGTAGTGATGATGCTCAAAGGGTCTAATAGCGCAGAAGTAGTAAAACGTGTCAAGGGCAAAATGTCAACGATTCAAAAATCACTCCCAAACGATGTGGTGATTGAACCATTTTTGGATAGAACAGACCTGGTAAATCGTGCCATTTCTACGGTTGAAAGGAACCTGATAGAGGGTGCATTGATCGTCATTTTTGTACTCGTATTATTCCTTGGCAATTTCAGGGCAGGTCTAATCGTAGCTTCAGCCATTCCATTATCCATGCTATTTGCTTTAGGCATGATGAATGTGTTTGGTGTAAGTGCCAATCTGATGAGTTTGGGGGCAATAGATTTTGGGTTGATAGTGGATGGCGCAGTTATTATTGTTGAAGCTACAATGCACCACCTGGGCTTGAGGAAATCTATGGGCCGATTATCTCAGGAAGAGATGGACAGGGAAGTCTTTCAATCTGCTTCCAAAATCAGGAGCAGCGCTGCATTTGGAGAGATCATTATACTTATTGTGTATATTCCCATCCTCACTTTAATAGGTATTGAGGGTAAAATGTTTCGTCCTATGGCTCAAACAGTTGGTTTCGCAATCTTTGGGGCCCTGATTTTGTCTCTTACATATATTCCAATGATGTGTGCCTTGTTTTTACCTAAAAACATTTCCCATAAGGTAACATTTAGTGATCGTATGATGAATTTTTTCCAAAGCATATATGGCCCATTATTAGAAAAGGTAATTCGCTTTAAAAAAGTAGTAGTTGGTACTACACTTCTTGTATTTGTTGTTTCAATGATTGCTTTTTCGAGGTTAGGAGGTGAATTCATTCCTAATTTGCAGGAAGGTGATTTCGCTTTTCATTGTATTCTTTCTCAGGGAACCTCACTATCACAAAGTATAGAAACTTCCATGCAAGCGTCGAGGTTGATCAAAGAATTTGATGAGGTTAAAATGGTGGTAGGAAAAACAGGGAGCGCTGAAGTTCCCACTGACCCCATGCCGCCAGAGGCAACAGACATGATGATCATTTTGAAACAACCAAACGAATGGAAACGAGATATTTCCTATAATGAATTGGCCGAAGAAATTGAAGAAAAATTAAGTGTATTACCCGGCGTTTTCTTTGAAAAAAACCAGCCGATACAAATGCGTTTTAATGAGTTGATGACTGGTATTCGTCAAGATGTTGCCGTTAAGATATTCGGAGAAAATATGGACACACTATTAAGCTATGCCAACAGGGTGGCGGCAGTAGTACAAAGTGTGGAAGGGGCAACGGAGCCCAATGTAGAACGGGTTGCGGGATTGCCACAAATTGTCATCAAATACAACCGTAGCCAAATTGCCAATTATGGGTTAAATATAGAGGACATTAATCATATTGTTAGTACTTCTTTTGCTGGAGGCAAAGCAGGTGTTGTCTTTGAAAATGAACGTAAATTTGATCTGGTAGTTCGCTTGGACAGTTCACACAGGAACAATATTGAAGATGTTAGTCATTTGTATATTCCTATATCCAATGGGTCTCAAATTCCCTTGTCACAGGTTGCTGACGTCAAAATGGAGTTAGGCCCGGCACAGATTAGCAGAGAGGATGGCAAGCGACGAATTGTTGTCGGTTTTAATGTAAAAGGAAGAGACGTAGAGAGTGTCGTAACTGACATCCAGAAACAATTGAATGAAAAAGTAAAACTTTCAGAAGGATATTATTACACGTATGGAGGAACGTTTGAAAATTTACAGGCCGCATCTAAAAGGTTGATGGTAGCAGTACCAATTGCATTGGCACTAATCTTCATGCTGCTTTATTTTACCTTTGGGTCTGTTAATCAAGCTTTCCTGATTTATACAGCCATTCCTATGTCGGCAATTGGGGGAGTGATTGCACTATTAATAAGGGATATGCCTTTCAGTATTTCGGCAGGCATTGGTTTTATAGCTCTGTTTGGAGTAGCAGTATTGAACGGGATTGTACTGATAGGAACATTTAACCAATTGAAAAAAGACGGAATCAGTGATATTTTAGAAAGAGTCAAGGAAGGGACAAAAATCAGGTTAAGACCCGTGTTGATGACAGCTACAGTTGCATCGCTCGGGTTTTTCCCTATGGCTTTCTCTCATGGGGCAGGCGCAGAAGTTCAAAAACCATTGGCAACTGTAGTGATCGGTGGGTTGGCAACAGCCACATTTCTTACTTTATTTGTTCTGCCTCTGCTGTATTTAATGTTTTCCCGCAAGAGGGAAAGTTCGGCTAAGGTTTCAACCGTTCTACTGTTGATTTGTGCGTTTGGTTTTATTGGCACTACAAATGCCCAAGCCCCTACAAAACAAATAACCCTTGAGGATGCAATTAATATTGCGGTGAAAAATAATCTTGAATTGCAATCCCAACAGCTCAATATACAATCATCCCAGGCTTTGCAGAAATCAGTTTTTGAATTGCCGAAAACCAATGTGAATTTTCAATTCGGGCAATACAATAGTATCAATCAGGATAGAGCCCTACAGATCTCGCAAAGTATTCCTTTCCCAAGCTATTATTCAGCAAGGTCAGGATTATTTAAAGCAGAGAGTTTAGGAAGTCAATTGCAGATGCAAATGACTGAAAATGAGATTAAGACACAAGTAAAGTATTGGTTTTATCACTTAGTATATTTGCAAAACGCAAAAAAACAATTGTTATCACTAGACAGTTTGTATACTGACTTTGTAAGCGCCTCGGCCTTAAGATACAAGACAGGGGAAACTAATTTGCTGGAAAAAACAACAGCGGAGACAAAGCGCGGACAGGTCTTATTGCTCCTTAATCAGAATGAATCTGAAATAGCAACCGCATTCAATTCACTTAAAGTATTGATGAATACAAGTGAGGACTTTACGGTGAAAGTCGCTGGGGATTTTCAACCTTTAACAATCATAAACTCATTTGACACCTCTCTTGTTGCCAACAATCCCTCGCTTAAAGTTTTATATCAGCAGGCCGTTATTGCCGAACAGAATAAAAAGGTTGAAACTGCGTCTGCCCTGCCTGATTTTAATATCGGCTATTTCAACCAATCGTTAATTGGTGTTCAGACAATCAACGGGACCGATGTTTATTTTGAAGGCAGTAACCGCTTTCAAGGCTTTAATGTGGGTATCAGCATACCTCTCACCTTTTTCAGTAATTCAGCAAAAATAAAATCTTTAGACTACAAACAGCAAGCATTGCAAAAAGAAGCTGATAACGGAAAACTTCTTCTCCAAGCCAGGCTGCAAAGTGCCTTTATGCAATACCAACAGAATCTATCACAATACAATTATTATAAGTCCACTGCCTTACCCAATGCGGAAACAATAGTCAGTACTGCACAAGCAGGGTATAAAAGCGGCAGTATTGCTTATGTTGAGTACTTGCAGGCATTACAGACTGTTGCCGATCTGCGGTTAAATTATTTGCAAGCTATCAACCAGCTCAACCAATCTATTATCAACATCAATTTTATCATTAACCAATAAAAACAATCTAAATGAAAAACATATTTTTTATAGCAGCGATAGCAACAGCATTCTTATTTGCATCGTGCAACAACAAAACAAGTGAAAGTCATGCCGAAGGAGAAGAATCAGAACATCATGACGAACATGAAAATTCTAATACTGCAACCCTTACAGCCGAACAAATGAAATCCATCAAAATTGAATTGGGAGGCATAGAGAAGAAGCAGCTTACAGCATCTCTCAAGGCAAATGGCATACTCAAAGTGCCCAATCAAAATAAGGCTACAGCAACTGCCTTGTTAGGCGGAGTCATCAAATCCATTATGGTCCAAACGGGGAATACTGTAAAAAAAGGACAGGTCATTGCAACATTGACCAACAATTCTTTTATCATATTGCAAGAGGAATATTTAAGTGTCAATTCAAAAACAGCATTGGCGGAGCTCGAATTCGCTCGTCAAAAGGAACTACTGGCTGGCAATGCAGCTTCTTTGAAGGTAAAGCAAATAGCTGAGGCCGAGCTTGAAGGACTTAAAACGCGTAAAGCCAGTTTGAAAAAGCAGTTAGAATTAATTGGGATAAACCCTGCAAGTGTTAGTGTAGATAATATTCAATCTACAATAAGTATTAGGAGTCCAATTGCAGGAGCCATTAGCAATGTAATGGTTAATATTGGTAGTTATGCAGATATCAATACGGCCATAGCAGAAATTGTCGATAACAGCCAACTGCACCTGGATTTGTATGTCTACGAAAAGGACTTGCAGAAACTCAAAGAGGGGCAGACTATACATTTTACCCTCACTAATAATCCCGGGAAGGAGTATGATGCCATTATTTTTGGTATAAGTAATACATTTGAGTCCAGCACAAAAGCAGTGGCTGTCCATGCGATGGTAAAAGGCGATAAGCAGGGATTAATTGACGGTATGAGTATAACAGCATTGGTCAGTCTTGAAAATGCTACCGTTGATGCCGTTCCTACAAACGCAATTGTAAGTCATGAGGGGCAAGACTATATTTTTATCGTTACGGATGCGCATGCAGAAGAGGAACACCATGATGAAAAGGAACCTGCCGAACACCAACATGATGAACATGGTCATGATCATGGCGAGAAACCAGAAACCAAGAGTAAGGAAGGGGAACATGAACACGAAGAAGCCGGGACAACTTTTGAAAAGATACCCGTACGCAAAGGCACTTCGGATGTAGGATATAGCGAAATCACTCTCCTCAAGGATATACCTGCAAACAGTAAGGTAGTGATAAATGGTGCATTTTTTATCCTCGCTAAAATGAATAATAAAGGAGAAGGACACCAACACTAAAAACCCTTAAATTAATAAAAAATGTTAAATAAAGATCCAAACCATCACCATACCTACGATGCGCAGGGTAGAATAACCTGTTGTTCACAGGAGGAAAAGATCTATACGAAAGCAAGTGCAAGGCAATTGATGGTGAAACACCCTGCGGTTGATGAAGCAGGAGTATACGAGCATGATCATGAGCATTCACATGATGAAAAGTCTGGAATGAGTCCATATTTACTGGCTGGTATCAGCTTTGTCTTGTTGCTTGTGGGTATTTTATTTGACAGTTATTTCAAACCCGCCTTTTTTGAAGGCGGGTTCCGTCTTGCCTGGTATATTGTGGCTTATTTGCCTGTTGGTCTGCCAGTGATGAGGGAGGCATGGGAAGCCATGCTCAAAAAGAAGTTTTTCACGGAGTTTTCACTGATGATCTTGGCGACTGTGGGAGCATTTGCAATTGGTGAGTACCCCGAGGGTGTGGCAGTGATGCTGTTTTATGCCATTGGTGAACTGGTGCAAACAGCTGCGGTTAACCGTTCGAAAAGAAGCATACAGGCTTTACTGGATGTTCGTCCTGATACCGTAAATGTTTTGAGGAATGGCAGTATTGAAGAAGTAAAGGCAGAAACAGTCGCTATTGGAGAAACCATACAAGTAAAAGTGGGTGAGAAAATAGGTTTGGATGGAGAATTACTTTCCGAAACCGCGAGTTTCAACACGGCTGCACTGACAGGTGAAAGCAATCCTGATACCAAACAAAAAGGGGATACTGTTTTAGCAGGGATGATAAACCTGCAATCGGTGGCTGAAATTAAAGTCAATACCATTTACACAGATAGCAAACTGTCAAAAATCCTTCAAATGGTACAGGACGCGACAAGTCGCAAGTCAAAAACACAACAGTTCATTTCGCGCTTTGCTGAAATATATACACCTATAGTAGTCGGTTTAGCTCTGTTGGTTTGCCTGGTCCCGTATTTCGTAGTCGATGATTATGTATTCAGGGATTGGTTATACCGTTCACTTATTTTCCTGGTCATTTCCTGTCCCTGCGCACTGGTTATTTCAATCCCCTTAGGTTATTTTGGTGGCATTGGCGCAGCCAGTAAAAATGGGATTTTGTTTAAGGGGTCAACTTTTTTAGATGTAATGGCAACGATACTGGTGATTGTGATGGACAAAACAGGCACCCTCACCAAGGGTGTTTTTGAAGTGCAAAAAGTGGTTGCAGTGGATGTGCGTGAGGGTGATCTTGTAAAATATACAGCCGCATTGGAAACTAAATCTACACATCCCGTAGGTACAGCAATCATTCAATTTGCAAAAGGCGCCGAAAAAGGTATAGATGTCAAGGATGTTGAAGAAATTGTAGGGCATGGCCTAAAAGGCAACGTCGATGGAAAGGAAATTTTGGCCGGCAATGTCAAATTGATGCAAAAATTTGGTATTGAGTATGACCCGGAACTGGAGAATACTCCGTTTACTGTGATTGTGGTGGCATTTAACAAGAAGTATGTAGGATACTTCCTGATAGCTGACGAAATAAAAGAGGATGCAAAACAGGCCATTGAAAATTTGCATAAACTGAATATCAGGACCGTGATGCTTTCAGGAGATAAACAAGCCGTTGTTACAGAAGTAGCCAAGCAATTGAATATTGATGAAGCGTATGGCGATTTACTCCCTGAAAACAAGGTTCAGAAGGTAGAAGCATTGAAAAAACAAGATTTAAAGCTGGCCTTTGTTGGGGATGGGGTGAATGATGCACCAGTTGTGGCATTTGCTGATGCAGGAATAGCAATGGGTGGCTTAGGAAGCGATGCAACAATCGAAACTGCTGATATTGTCATTCAGAATGATCAGCCTA
Organism: Bacteroidia bacterium; assembly: GCA_030158725.1. Classification (GTDB taxonomy): domain Bacteria; phylum Bacteroidota; class Bacteroidia; order NS11-12g; family UBA955; genus JABMMZ01. The sequence goes on along the minus strand of JAOASJ010000042.1, from coordinate 2,800 downwards.
CCAAGATTTATACCGCCATAAATATCGGAAAGCAAACACGGAGGATAGTCTGGCAAAACATTGGATTTGCTTTTGGGGTGAAAGTAGTGGTCTTGATATTGGGTGCTGGAGGCCTAGCGACCATGTGGGAGGCAGTATTTGCCGATGTTGGGGTGGCTTTGCTGGCCATTTTAAACGCAGTCAGGATTCAAAAAATGAAATTTTAATACCCTTTTTATGATATATAAATCTATTTTTGTTAGAAATATGAAAATGAAAAACATAATTGTTATCTGTCTTATCGCCAGTTTCCATATTGCTTGTAAAAAGACTCCTGAGGTATCTGTTGAAAACGATCAGTGGAAATTGCTAACAACCGTGGATTATGATGCGAAAAACGCGAGTTATTGTAATTCAAATGGTGAATTGTTACTTATCAGAAGTTTAAACAGTTATAGTCTTTATGGTAAAAATCATGAATACAAGGCGAATATTTCTTATGATGGAAGCCCTTCATACGGTTATCGCACGTTTCCAATGGTGAATAATATTTTCATAAGTATTGGCCATCCTGAAAACCTTCAGGTAAATTTTCAGAATATCACAAATAAAAATGATTTTGGAGCTTTTTATTTTGGAAATGATTCAAATGTATTGTCTTTTGATGATCCTCATCCGGTAACTAATGAACCTGCCTATATAGGCTCCCCGTCAGGAGTTTATGTTTTTAAGCATCGTGATAAAACGGGAAATATCAGGCTAAGTATTGCAGATATAAAAAATTACTTATCTATAAAGGGGGTGAGTTTACCTATTTCTTATTCGAATATTGTTCTGCATTTTTATGATGGGGGCAAGTTTTATTTTTCCGACAACACCAATGGCAGCATAGCTTTATACACAATGGATTCTACGGGGCAATATCAAAAAATTGCAAACCAGGCCTTTTTCAAGTTAACAAAAGTAAAGGATGTGTTATATGGGATAAACAGTTCCCGTCAACTTTACTTATCCTATGACGGGGGATATGCATGGACAAAAAGCACAGTGGAAATGCATACCTTTAACTTAATTAATATAGCCGGAACGGCCATGTATTTCAGGAGTAATATTATTGCAGAACTAAGGCTCGATGGAACGGTGATGAACGAAATCCAATACAATGCCAAAGGTTTGGAAGGAAATGAAATCACCTGGATCTGCAAACATAATGACCGCTATTATTGTACGACTAAATCCGGTGTTTATTATATTGAAGAAAGGTTTTTTATGCCACTTTAACGAATTTAATTTTAAATAGCTTGTTTTAAATCTGAATATCATGTCAAATATGAGTAAAAAGAAAAGTGGATCGGTCGTTTTAGCAATTGTATTTACTGTAACAGCTATAGTTCTGGGGTATGTTGCCTTAGGAATAATACCTGCCTTTATTTTTACGTTCGGTTATTTAGGCGGTCTCATTATTTGGCTACTTAAGACAACTAATGCCAATTTCAGGCAAATTAGGGGTCCATATTTTATAACAATGCTGTTATTCATCGTGCATAAGATTGAAGAACGGAAAATGGATTTTTTCCCTGCATTGTCCGAACTCACTGGAGTCCCTGTTCCGGATGCCACTTCAGCACCTGCGATCTTATTATATTCAATCGCAGCAGTATGGCTTTTTATTCCCCTTCTGATTTGGAGGCAATATGCATTTGGCTATTATTTAGCTTGGACATTCTTTGCATCAATGGGTATTACAGAATTGGCTCATTTTGTATTTCCATTTTTTAAAGATGGTCCATATGGCTACTTTCCCGGAATGGCAAGTGTCTTGCTTTTAGCTCCTGCCGCATGGTGGGGAATGTATAAACTTTCTCAAACTTCAAAACTTTAATATTATGGGAATAGAATTAGAATTGGCAACCTTATTGGTTATACAGACTACTTTCATTACAGCATTTGGAAGATTTGAACTGGAAACACCTTTTCTGAAAAAGCTCAGTAAATGGCTAATTATTGACGGTATTACTATCGGGCTATATTGCGCGTTTGAGCATTGGGCAATAATTTTTCCGTTTGTAGGTCTAGTGCCTGGAACAATTTATCATTTTATGTGGTGTGAAAAAAATGGAATTCATCCATTAAAAGCAACGCCCCGTAAAAAATATTATGAATTAAGGAAGTGGAAATGGATTGAATAAAGTGCAGTTCAGAATTAATTGGTCAATGCCTTAATCTGTACTTCCAATTCATTTTCAAAACCTTCGGCGAAACCAGTATGTCTATAAACTATGTTCCCTTTCTGGTCTATCAACAGGATATAAGGGCAGGTAGAGATACTAAGAGCACGCGACAAGTCATTGTTTACATCAGTTAAAATAGTATAAGGCCAACCCTTTCCATTAACAAGTGGTTTTACTTTTGAACTATTTCTGGAATCATCCATATTTATACCGACCAGATTACACTTGTATTTTGTTTGCCAATCATCATAAACATCCAATATATTGTCCAAACCCCTGATGGATGGATTACAAAAGGTTTCCCAGAAAAACAAGATGGTTATTTTACCTGTTTTGCCATAATCCTGGATATTAACAGGTTTTTCGTCCAAGGTTTTAACCATAACGGAGGGTAATGTTTGTTTTATTGTATCTTCGGCTTGAGCGCAATTATAGATGAAAAAAGCAATGACCAATAAAATGTCTGTTTTCATAAGTTAAAATGATCAACAAATATATCATTTATAAAGCAGATTATAAAAGTGTAACCCTCTCGAAAATCAGACCAACCTATTAAGAAAAAAGTTCGACATTTCGCCAATTGCCTCCAC
>JAOASJ010000041.1 GCA_030158725.1 Bacteroidia bacterium | reverse complement strand
CCATGAAAATCCTCCTCAATGCCCGCGACTATATTCCGTTTTTTGCCAATCAATTTGTCGAAGATGACAGCGAAGACATTGAATTTGATTATCAGGCCTACAACGATTTAATCAATTCGAACCGCGCCCGTTTGCATGGATTTGAGAAATACATCAGCCGTTTGCACGACAGTTGGATTAAAGGTGTTGAGGTGAAAGACGATTCTATGCGTATTTCTTTGAACGATTTTGATACCCATGTGTTTGCCGATGCTTTGCTTGAAAAACACAATTTAAAAATCAAACACGAAGCGCTTAATTTTCCTTTGGTTCTTAATTTCTCCGGCAATCTTTCCTACAGAGCGTATACGGTTGTTGATGGCAGTGACGGTGACTTAAAACCAATGTATATCGGCACCCTTAACGAAGAGCTTCCTAAAACCCAACAGTATTTATACGAGCAAATTTTAGAGCTAGATGCTGAGCATATCAAAATGGCTTTCGCACTTTGGAACTGGGAAGGAAAGTATTTAATTCTTGAAGTCAGCGCCAATAATTTTACCCTAGAAGAAAACCAAGAACAAAATTGGAACGCAGTTTTTGAAGGCAAATACCAAGAGGAACTAGAGTATTTTGAAAACTTACGCTTTAGCGCCTACCAAGACATGGGCATAGCGCAATGCCGCAAAATACTAAGCCAATATTACGCAGAACAAGGAAAATAAATACGGTATGGGTCGCTTCTCTAAACTTTCTACAACAGTAAAATTAGAATGGTTCTACCTATTATTGGCTATACTGTTCGCTATTTATTTTTGGCCAAAATCAAACAAAACAGACCTTGTTATTGCCAACAAAGACAGTCTCACTGTGACCCAAGTCAAAGAAATTAAATACAGTTTACAAATCGATGAAATTGACGCTAAAGGTTTTATCGCCAATTACTATGCATCGCTCACCCCTAGCGCTCCAGTTGCTGACACCAATTTTGCAAGTGTTTCTGAACGACTTAAAGGCCGGGTTGAATTCGACAGCAATCAATTAGTTGTTAAAATCAATTTTAAAAATGGCAAAAGCGTGAATTGGCAGGGCGTTGATTACTTCAATTTCATTGCCTACTTCCCGAGCGAAGACATATTGCTTTGCGAAGGCGGACATACCACGGATGTGAGTTTTAACTTAAACACTGGTCAAGAAACCGAAGAAACAGGAAATCCTTATTATATAGTCAACGACCTAAGTCTAAAAAGGCGCTTGAATGCTTATTATGGAGGACAAGAATGCTCATCCTATTTCATACAAGACCAAACTGAAAGTGGGTTCAAAAAGATTCTGTCTGTCAACGAAAGCTTTAACGCCTTATCCCCTTTATCAAATTTGTGTACCATCATTGATGCCTTTTGGCTTAATTCGAATACACTTTTAATTAAAGCAGATGTGTCTGATAAAAATGGAAATCCAACAACGCTTCATTATAAATTAACCCTCGTAGAAAAATAAATCAATGCGTATAAATTTACTTTTTATTTTATCTGTTTTTATTTTCTCTTGCCAACCAAGCAAGAACAAACAAGTGCTGAAAACCTTTTTCACTTACAACGATTCCATAGAATCTGCTGGCGTTAAAATGATACCGATACAAACCCCCATTGGGAACTTTAAAGTATGGACCAAACGCTTTGGCAACAACCCCAAAATAAAAATACTCTTGTTGCACGGCGGTCCTGCCATGACCCACGAATACATGGAGTGTTTCGAAACATTTTTCCTGAAGGAAGGATTTGAGTTTTACGAATACGACCAACTGGGTTCTTATTACAGCGACCAACCCAAAGACAGCAGTTTGTGGACCACAGCACGCTTCGTTGAAGAAGTAGAACAAGTGCGCAAAGCCATAGGTGCAGACGCTTCCAATTTTTATGTATTGGGCAATTCTTGGGGTGGCATTTTGGCTATGGAATACGCACTTAAATACCAGAAAAACATCAAAGGTTTATTGGTCGCCAACATGATGGCAAGCGCTGTTGAATACGGTCAGTATGCCGACAATGTTTTGGCCAAACAAATGGACCCAAAAGTATTGGAAGAAATCAACACCCTTGAAGCAAACAAAGACTTTAACAATCCCAGATACTTTGAATTGTTGATCCCGAATTTTTACAAAGTGCATTTGTGTAGACTAAACGAATGGCCAGATGGCTTAAACCGTTCTATGAAACATGTCAATTCAGAAATCTACACCATGATGCAAGGTCCAAGTGAGTTTGGCATCAGCGGACGCTTGGCGAAATGGGACATCAAAGCCCGATTAAAAGAAATTGCAGTACCAACCCTAATGATAGGTGCGAAATACGACACCATGGATCCAAAAGCGATGGAGGAGCAAAGCAAATTGGTACAGCATGGACGTTATTTGTATTGTCCCAATGGCAGCCATTTGTCGATGTGGGACGACCAAAAACTTTTCATGACCGGAGTTGTTAATTTTATTAACGATGTAAATTCAAATACATTTTAAACTATGTTAGACTTTATACAAAACTTAAAAACACGCAATGAAACCATGTTTTATTTTGGTTTGATTTGCCTTGTCTTTTCAATCATCTGCTTGGTATTAACCAAGACCAGCAGTGTACAAGTAAACAATGTGAGTGCTTGGTACAAACCATTCAAATTTGCATCATCTACATTTTTATTTGTATGGGCTATGGCTTGGTATTGCTATTATTTGCCATCCTTCAACATCAACTTATTCAATTGGAGTATAATTGGCTTATTGGGATTTGAAATTATCTACATTGCTATTCAGGCTGGACGCGGACAACTGTCTCACTTCAACATGAGCACTCCAGCATACGCAACCTTGTATTCATTAATGGCTTTTGCCGCAACTGCAGCAACAGTTTACACCGCATATGTCGCCTATTTGTTTTTCACCACCGAGTTCCCTGAATTACCAACGTATTATGTTTGGGCCATCCGTTTGGGTTTACTCATTTTTGTTATCTTCTCATTCGAAGGTTTTGTAATGGGTTCAAAGTTAACCCACACCATTGGAGGAGCTGATGGCGGTCCAGGTATTCCACTGCTTAATTGGAGCACCAAATTTGGCGACCCCCGCATCGCACATTTTATAGGCATGCATGCCTTACAAGTATTGCCAATACTCTCCTATTTTCTGTTTAAAAACAGCAAACTTACGTTTGTGTTCGCAGCCTTGTATTTTCTATTGGCTTTGTTTACGCTCGTACAAGCCTTGAAAGGAAGGCCATTGTTTAAGGGTAAAGAAACGCAAATTGAAACCAAAATCTAGAGGTTAATTCAGAACATTCGAAACTACGCCTCATGGGTTCGACATTTCAATCCTATGGAGATTTTATAATGTCGCTCCTACAGAGCTCATTTTCCATTGCTATATCTCCTACAATAATTTAGCCCCTACAGGGCAAGCATAATAACGCTCCGATGGAGCTTTT
>JAOASJ010000040.1:11926-17062 GCA_030158725.1 Bacteroidia bacterium | reverse complement strand
TCCTCTTGCGGAGAGAGAGGGATTCGAACCCTCGGTACAGTTTCCCATACGGCAGTTTAGCAAACTGCTACTTTCGGCCACTCAGTCATCTCTCCGATTATTGGGGTTGCAAAAATAATCTTTTCTTCAATAAAACAAAATGAAATTTTCATGTAGATAAAAAAAAGAAATTAACCTTCATTAAAACCAAGCATTTTCGTATTATTGAATCGTTTTATGAACATTAAAGATTGCTTTAAATTCCGAGACATTAAAACTTACGGAAGCACAGAATGGCTTGCTAACAACGCCAAAAAATACCGCTCAGTCTTCGACGAGCAAGAAGCCGCATATATCTATTGCGAATTTTCTTTCTTCAATAAAAAATACGATGAGGAAAATTGGGACATCCGTCTACGCCTTAAATGTATCAACGAAAATGATGAGGAAATCTGCGATCTGGTATGCGACCGCGCCATCGACAAACGCGATAACATCGTCTATGTCCGCGAAGGTTGGGGTGTTAAAACACCTGCTACTTATTGGAAAGCTGGTGCTTACCGATGGGAAGCATACGTGAACGATGAACTTACCGCCACTAAAAGTTTTTATGTGGAGCGTCAAGGTATCGTTAAAAACGGTGTCAACCCTTTCTTTAAAATTGATACCCTTAAACTTTACGAAGGTCCCGATGCCAATATGCTTGAACTTGAACGTAAATACTACGTTGGATTCAACGCCCTTAGCACCCGCTATATTTGGATAGAACTTAATGCGCACAACCTAACCCGCAAAAGCATCGATTGGGCTTGTGAATTAACCTTCAACTTTAAAACTTCTGCTGGTTACCTTAAAGGTTCTGCAACAAAATTATTTTTTGTTAAACCTGAAGAAGATATTTTCTCTAGCACCGTTGGTTGGGGTAGCGATATGCTCGGCACTTGGGGCCGCGGCCGTTACTATATTGAAGTTGTATTTATGGATGAACTGGTTGCCAGCGTTCCTTTCGAGGTAGGCGACGACTATGTGGAAGCTATGGAAGAAGATTTCGTTCCACTTGTACAATCTGGTTTTTACTTCGACGGCGATTTCGATATGCCTGATGAAGATGACATCGATGACAACACACCGAAATCTGATGCAAAACTTCCTCCTGTTCCAGATTCTTATGAAAATGTAATGCATGACCTCGACGCTATGGTCGGGCTTAACAGCATTAAAGACAAAGTTAAAGAATACACCAATTACCTTAAATTCATTGCCCTGCGCAAAGAAAAAGGAGTAACAGATAACGAACACATCAATCTTCATGCGGTGTTCAAAGGCAATCCAGGTACCGGTAAAACCACCGTTGCCCGTATGTTGGGTCGTATATACAAAGAACTTGGTTTACTTAAAAAAGGTCACGTTCATGAGGTTGACCGCGGTGACCTAGTGGCTGAGTTTATTGGACAAACTGCGCCAAAAACAAAAGAGGCCATTAAAAAAGCAAAAGATGGTATCTTGTTTATCGACGAAGCATACTCGCTTGCCCGTAAGGACGACGACAGCAAAGACTTCGGTAAAGAAGCCATTGAAATTTTATTGAAGGAACTTAGTGATGCCAACGACATTGCCATCATCGTAGCTGGTTACCCTTCTGAAATGAATATCTTTATGGAATCAAATCCAGGATTGAAATCGCGTTTCAACATGACCTACGATTTCCCTGATTACCTTCCACAAGAACTCATTAAAATTGCTGAATACGCTTGCGAAAAACGCGGCGTAAAACTAAGCGATGAAGCCAGCACTGAATTGTACAAACACCTTGTAGATTCTTACCGCGAACGCGATAAATTCTTTGGAAATGCCCGTATGGTGAATTCATTAATCGATGAATTTAAAATGAACCTCGGTCTAAGGGTTATGAAAACCAAAGACCCGAACAAATTAACCATTGAAAGTTTGAGCAGCATTCAAAAAGAAGATGTTGAAAAATCTTACCTTAAACTACAAGGTGAATTGGCCGACATTCCAATTGATGAAGAATTGCTGAAAGAATCAGTGAACAAATTAAAACGCTTAACTGGTTTGGCTAAAGTAAAAGCCGATATCGAAGAGCTAATTAAATTGGTACGCTATTATAAAGAGTCTGGTAAAAACCCAAGAGAAATTTTCTCTTTACACTCTGTGTTCACTGGAAATCCAGGTACAGGTAAAACCACAGTGGCCCGTATCTTGGCTCAAATATATAAAGCCCTTGGTATTTTAGAACGTGGACATTTGGTTGAATGCGACCGCCAATCTTTGGTGGGTGGCTATATCGGTCAAACCGCTATCAAGACTTCTGAAATTATCGACAAGTCTATGGGTGGTGTTTTATTCATTGACGAAGCCTACGCCTTAACTGAAGGTGGTGGCAGCGATTATGGAAAAGAAGCCATCGAAACTTTATTGAAACGCATGGAAGATAACCGCGGTAAATTTATTGTTATCGCTGCTGGTTATACCCAAAACATGGAGCGCTTCTTGGAAGCTAACCCTGGTTTGAAATCGCGTTTCGACCGCACCTTCCACTTCGAAGACTTTGCTCCTGAAGACCTATACAGTATCGCCATTCAACAACTTGCCGACCACAACATCACTCCTGATGATGCGGCGAAAGCAAGATTGCATGAATACATTGAATACATGCATAAAAAGCGTGATAAATTCTTTGGAAATGGCCGTGCCGTTCGTAAAGTAATCGAAGAAGCTGTGCGCAACCAACACTTGCGCTTAAGTGAATTGCCTAAAACAAAACGCACCCCTAAGGCCATCGGAACTATGATTTTAGAAGATGTGGCTGAGTTTAAAGCAGATAATATACCGACTCAAAAAACCGGTATCGGATTCAAATAAAACATGTTTACACTAAACCCTTCCCTTCCTGCGCTTATTTGTTTAAGTGTGCTACTGCTATTTATTATTATACAGTTGGTATATCCTTTTGCCTACTATTTAAAATTAATAAAATTCCCTAAGCAAGTTTTAGTTGAACAAAATTGGCAAGCGGTCAGCATTATTGTTTGTGCCCGTAGTGAGTTTCAAAACTTACAAACTTTAATCCCTACCCTTTTGGCACTCGACTACCCCGACTTTGAACTAATCATTGTCGACGATGCTTCATGGGATGGCAGCACACGTTATTTAGAAGAGCTGCAAAAAACAGAACCCCGTTTGAAAGTTGTCTTTGTTACCGAAGACATGAAAAAACAATACGTAGGCAAAAAATTGGCTTTGTCCTTAGGACTTAAAGCCGCTAAAAACGAAATCATTTTGTTGTGTGACGCCGATTGTTTGCCAGCCAGCAATCAATGGATTAAATACATGGTGCAAGCCTACCACACAAATCCAAATACCGAAATTGTTTTAGGTTATTCCCCATTTAATCCTACAACAAATTTTGTAAACCTAATTGCCCGCATGGAAAATGCCTACACTGGCTTGTCGTATTTTTCGTATGCGATTAAAGGTGATCCTTATATGGGTGTAGGGCGAAACTTGAGTTACAGACGTTCCTTATTTTTCAAAAACAAAGGCTTTGCCAGCCATTTGCATATCGCTCCGGGTGACGATGATTTGTTTATTAACGAAGTGGCAAACAGCACCAATACCGCAATTTGTTGCGACCCTGAAGCTTTTGTAATGACCAATGCCAAGTTGAGTCTTAAAGAATGGTTTCAACAAAAAAAGAGACATAATTTCGCAGGCAAATACTACAAAAAAAGCCATCAGTATAAACTAGGTTTCTTTGCCTTTAGCCATGCCCTTTTATGGTTTGCTTTTTTTGCCAACTTATTTTTCTTTAGCAGCTTCGGATGGGCTTTGTCATTGCTTGGTTTGTACTGGTTGATTAAATGGCCATTTATGTATTTCGCATTTAAAAAATTAAAGCAAGTTGGTCTAGTCGTATGGATGCCAATATTTGATTTTCTTTATTTGGTCTATAATTTTGGCTTCGGATTTATTACAATTTTTGGCAAACAAAAGAAATGGTAAGCACTGCAGAAATATTCCGTCAATTCCCAAAACTGAGTGAGCATCAAAAAGCACAGTTTGAGCAATTGTATCCTTTATACAAAGAGTGGAACGAAAAAATCAATGTTATATCTAGAAAAGACATTGATGAACTATACACAAGACATGTATTGCACGCTTTAAGTGTTGCTAAGTTTGCAGACTTTTCACAAGTACATTCTGTATTAGACATTGGCACTGGCGGTGGTTTTCCTGGTATCCCTTTGGCCATATTATTTCCAGAAATAGATTTTCATTTGGTGGATTCTATAGGAAAAAAAATCCAAGTAGTACAAGGTGTTGCTGATGCTGTAGGTTTAAAAAATGTAAAAGCAGAGCATGCAAGAGCGGAACAAATAATGGGGAAATACGATGTGGTTACCTGCAGAGCGGTTACCCAATTGGTCGATTTCTACGGATGGATTAGCAAAAATTTAAAACCAGATTCAGAGGTTATTTGCTTAAAGGGTGGCGATTTGGTTGATGAGATCTACAACTTCAAACAACGCTATCCAAAGAAAAAAGTGTTTATACGAAACATCTCTGAATTGTTTGCCGACGAATTCTTTGAAACAAAGAAAGTCTTAACCGTCGTTTAGCCCCAAATCTTTATAAAACAAAAAAGCCATAGAAATTAATCCATGACTTTTAATGTGTATTTGTGTTGTTAAATTTTATAAATCGAGATAAATCTCATCACTGATGCTCTTGATGCAAACACGGTGCATTGTAGAATTTCATTCTTAAGAGATAAAAATACTGTTGCAATTTCTTGCAACAGTATAAATTAAATTACAATCTTATATGAATAAACTCCACTAATATTTTGATTCTTCTAAAGACAAAAGAAAATCCACTGCAAGTAAAACTTACAGTGGATATAACTTGAAAATTAACTACTCTATTAAAAAGCTCACTTTATATCTTTACGCTTTAGAAGCGGTATGTCACAGAACGGTCGTATAGTATTTAGTTAGTTTGTGAAAATCCGTTGCCATTCTTTCGAACAGCAACGGGATAATCTTGAAAATCAACAAACGCACTATGAATATCTACACTTTATATCTTTTAAAAACTGCCCTCAACCAGTAGGGTCAAAGACAGTTTTAGTTTTCG
>JAOASJ010000040.1:0-11826 GCA_030158725.1 Bacteroidia bacterium | reverse complement strand
ATATCTTTTAAAAACTGCCCTCAACCAGTAGGGTCAAAGACAGTTTTAGTTTTCGGTTTAATTGAGACCTCATGTACGTTGAGAGAAAATCCGTTGCTACCCTTTCGAATAGCAACGGCTTAATCTTGAAAATCAACAAACGCACTATGAATATCTACACTTTATATCTTTTAAAAACTGCCCTCAACCAGTAGGGTCAAAGACAGTTTTAGTTTTCGAATTCATTTTAAGTGAAAAATGCGGAGAAAAATCCGCTACCAAACTTACGATTGGTAGCGGCTTAGTCTTGAAAATCTACAAACGCATTATGAATATCTTCACTTAATATCTTTTTTCCTTTTCAAAGGAATATGTTAGAGAACGGTTGTGTAGTAGTTGTTTGCTTTAAGATACCGTTACCAAGTTTTCACTTGGCAACGGTTTAATCTTGAAAATCAACAAACGCACTATGAATATCTACACTTTATATCTTTTAAACTGCCCTCAACCACTAGTGGTCGAAGACAGTTTTAGTTTTCAATTTTAATCTGCAATTGCCATGCGCAACTCTTGCGTTCGAACAATGCTTTTCTCAGTCTTTATCATCCCTTTTTTGCAAGAGGTGTGACCTAGTGATACTTGCTTACTTTGTGAAAAGGCCAAAAATGGCGCAAAACAAAAAGCCAACAAAATAATAAACAATACCATCGATTTGATAAACCCATCTTTGGTTTGTTGTGCCTCGTCTAGATTGCTGATATTTAACATATTATTATAAGTTTTTTTACTTAGTGTGCAATAAATCTTATTTTTTTCATTGCCCTATACCCAAATATACGACCGGATTGATTTTAAAAATAGTTTCACAAACAAATTGTCAAAAAACCTACATAATTTTTTGAAAAAATTACACAATTCACTGATTTTCAATTAAATAATTTTCACATAAATTTTCAGATTATTATCATTTTTGGGGCCAAAACACCCATTTTCTCAAAATTTGATTTGCAAAAACACCCAAAACCTGCGTGAAGCTAATTTTACAGTTTTTCATTAGTCGTTTACAAAAAACCGTCAAACACAAAAAGACATAAACTTCTATTATTCAATATTTTAAACCAAAATAAACCTATTTATTTAAACAATTTTGAATATTTATAAAATATATAAATTTTGAAGCATAAAAAAAGCCGATGCATTTGCATCGGCTTTTCAATAATTACTTTTTAAACTAGTGAACGGCAAATACAGGGTAAATAGCCATGTAAACCAAAGCACCTGCGATATATCCTATCAAGGCTAACCATGATATCTTTTTCAAGTACCATATAAAATCTATTTTCTCCATACCCATAACCGCTACACCGGCAGCTGATCCAATAATCAAACAACTTCCTCCAGTACCTGCTGCGTAGGCGATGAACTCCCATATCTTAGAATCTAATGGGAAATCAGCCAAAGGATACATTTTCATAGTAGCTGCTACAATAGGCACATTGTCAATAACAGCAGAAAGCAAACCAATTGACAAGGCAATTAAATCTTGGTTGCCTATGGTTCTATCCATCCAAGCAGCTAAATCAGCCAATACACCTGTTCCTTGCAAACTGGCTATACCTAATAATATACCCAAGAAGAATAAAACACTTGAAACATCTATTTTAGATAATGCATGAATGGCTGAATATGGTTTTTTCTCTTCTTCGGTTTTGTCGATATGCAACAATTCAGATACCACCCATAAAACGGCCAAACCGAACAGCATTCCTAAATATGGAGGCAAATGGGTTACTGTTTTAAACACTGGCACAAACACCAAAGCACCAATACCCATAATCAATATCAATAAACTACCTTTAACTTTCTCTTCCTTTTCAGCTTTGGTATGGTCGTATGCGTCGCGTTTTACATTGCCTTTCAATCTAAATCCTACAACAATCAATGGAACTATCATACAAACCAAAGACGGTAACAACAATGTCTTCATTATATTGGCACTGCTTATTTGTCCGCCAATCCACAACATGGTAGTTGTTACGTCACCAATAGGCGACCAAGCACCGCCAGCATTTGCAGCGATTACAACCATACCAGCAAAAAACAATCTTTGTTCTTTATCGTGTACCAATTTTCTCAGCAATGAAACCATTACGATGGCTGTGGTCAAATTATCTAAGACAGACGACAAGAAAAAGGTAATGATTGAAATAATCCACAACAACTTGCGTGCGTTCGTGGTGGTAATGCGGTTGGTTATAATTTTAAATCCTTGGTGGGCATCTATTAATTCAACGATGGTCATTGCGCCTAACAAGAAAAATAAGATTTGAGCAATTGAAGCCAATTCCAAATTCAATTCACTACTTATATGGTCAATGTGGTGGTGGTCGACCAAGGCCCAAATGGCCCACATCAATGCACCAATTAATAAAGCTGGTGCGGTTTTGTTAATTTTAAGTGGGTGTTCAAAGGCTATAGCTGCATAACCAAGAACAAATATAGCAATAAGTATAAGTTCCATATTGCTTGCAATATTACGGCGAATATTGCTTCAAAATAAATAAAAACTGTAAAATTAAACCCTTAAGGCTTAAGCCCTTTTATACACGGGCACAGTGCTGCATGGTTCTCCATACATTATCGATTTAACAATGGGTGTTAACTTCTCAGTCAAATAAACATAAGCACTAACTGGAACTGGCTTTTTACTGCAACCTTTTACAACCACACGCTGGTCTTTGTAATCATCCAAATTAATTCCATCTATCTTTTCTTTGAATAAAGAAAATTCCAAGACATTTAAATCGCCAAACACAAACGACTTGGCTACACCTGAAAGTTTATTGGCCACCAACATATAAGCCCAAGTTGGTACAATCGCATCGGCACTACATATTATGGCAACATGCTTTCCTGCGTATTTAGACCAATCGTTGCTTTTGATAAAATCTCTAAACTCCTTCTCCTTCAACATCAAGCCCATAAACAACTGCTCTTTGATATCGTATATTTCTCTAGTTGCTTCGTCGTAAAACGTCTCTAAATCGATTTCGGCAAGTCCGCTTTGTGATACTTTGTTTACTATGGTGTCCATTGGTCTTACAAAATTAATCAAACCTTTGATAAACCGTTAATTAATTTTTCTTATAACATCATAAAGGCCTAGTAATTTTCGTTACTTTTGCAGCTTACAGCAAGCAGGCGCATGAAACCAGTAAAAGTTTTATTATTTATTATATTAACCTTGTGTTCTCTTGGCTTGGCTTCTAAATTTTTAGCTAAGCTTTCTTTTAATGTTGCAGGCGAAAAAGTTCAAGCCCTTTCTGATTTCACTCAAAAATTCACCGAGAAGCCAGATTCTACTGCTTATTTCGCTGAACTTCAAAAAATCGAAGAATCAAAATCTTTGCAAGAACGCAAAGAAGCCATCCTTAAAAAACCTAGCCGTTCAACCGCCGATACCTTGGTGCTTATGCAAGTAGAGGCCTTGGAAAGTCCCGCTAAATTTTATTTCGCAAACGAGAACCGCGCCCCTATGGACCGATTTTTCGATGAGCTAAACAAAGTTAAAAGCGACAACACCAGTTTGCGCATTATCCACTACGGTGATTCGCAAATTGAAATGGACCGTATTAGTTCTTATATCCGCGAACAACTTCAACGCAGTTATGGTGGCAGTGGTATGGGTCTTTTACCTGCCATGGAGGTTACACCTAAATACACCGTTGCTGTGCAATCGGTTGGTACTTGGAACCGTAGACTAACTTTCGGTGGTGGTGAAAACAGAGCCAAGCACAACCGCTATGGTCCTATGGCCTATTTCTGCAAAAAAGAAAGTGAAGTGGCCAGTGTTGTTATTACCGCAAGAGAAAACACCAGCCATAAAAACAAACATTTTACCCGCTGCAAAGTAATCATAGGTGCCATCGATCGCCCACTTGAAATCACGTCTGCTGTTAATGGAAAAACAGGCGAAGTAAAAACCTTACAAGCATCTTCATCTGAACAAATGGTTGAATTTTCAGCCGATAGTGCAGAAGGCAAAATAGGTTTGAAGTTTGTCGGTGCCAATGCCGATATCCTAGGCATTTCATTAGATGGCAACCATGGTGTAAGCCTTGACAATATTCCAATGCGTGGTTGTTCTGGAACCATATTCAAACGCATCAATGCAGAGACCTTGCGCAAGACTTATCAAATGTTGGGTGTTAAAGTATTGATACTACAATTTGGTGGAAACGCGCTTCCAGGCATGAGCAGTAAAGCAAGTGCAGATGCTTATGGCAAAAAGTTTTACGAAGAATTAAGATACTTAAAATCTATAGACCCTGAATTAATATTATTCGTTATCGGTCCTGCCGATATGAGCGTTAAAATAAATGGCAGCTTCCAAACCCATCAGCAATTAACCAATGTACGCGATGCCCTTAGAAAAGCAACACTAGACAACGGTGGTATATTTTGGGATATGTACGAAGCCATGGGCGGCAGCGGCAGTATGGTGCAATGGGTAAAATCAAAACCAGCTTTAGGTTCTCCAGACTATATACACTTCAGTCAAAAAGGTGCAGTTAAAATCTCTGAGATTTTCTATCAATCACTGATGAAAGAATACGACATGTACCTATTGAGAAAAAAAATACAAAACTGAGAACTTGAAGAGAATTTTCACATACCTCATTCTATGGTTTGCTAGTACAAATTACCTGCAAGCTCAAGATGGTGCTGTGAATATTAACCAATATCCTTTCGTCAATTATACGCTTAACCAGGTTGAATTCTTTAATGACAGCATGGACTTTTATGGTTTTTACCGCAAACTCGATGCGTTAATTACCACAGGTAAGGGCAAAATCAATATTGTACATTTTGGAGGTTCACACATTCAAGCCGATGTTTGGTCGGGTAGAATGCGCGAAAACTTCAACCAATTTATCAATCAAAAACAAGCGGCCAGAGGTTGGGTATATCCATTTAAAATGGGCTTTACCAAAAACAATAACCCCAGCAATTACAGCTTTAATTTTACCGGCAAATGGGATGGCTGCAGAGCAGTTAATACTTCATGTGGTGGTGAAATTGGCATGAATGCTTTAAAAACCGTAACCTACGATTCAGGTGCTACGTTTACCATTACCATGGGGCAAACGGGTAAGACCGAATATTTGTTTGACCGTATCAAAGTCTTTTATGAACAACACCATCAGAGCTTTGAATTAGGCCTTGATTCTCCATACAGCGCCAAACAAATTATCGTCAATAAAAAAGGCGGCTACACGGAGTTTATTTTTGAGCAACCAATGAAACAAGTAAGTTTCAAATGTCTTAAGACCGACTCAATACAAAATATTTTCACTTTGTTTGGTTTGTTCTGCGACCTTGATGCACCGGGAATAAATTACAATGCCATTGGTGCAAATGGTGCTTCCGTTCCTACTTATTTGAAATGCTCTTTAATGGAACAACAGCTCGCTGCTATTAAACCTGACTTGATTATATTCTCAGTAGGTATCAACGATGCATTTGACCCGAATTTTTGTCAAGCCTGTTACGAAAACAACTACCGTACGTGGTTGGCCATCGTTAAAAAAGTGGCACCCAATGCTGCTATTTTATTTACCACCAATACAGACAGCTACAAAAAAGGACGCAAAGGAAAATACTTTCAGAATGTGACAGGCTTAGAAGTTAAATCTGCCATGCGCAACCTCTCCTACCAATACAATACCGGTGTATGGGATTTGTTCTCTATCATGGGTGGCTTGGGCAGTATAGAATTTTGGATCCACAACCAAATGGCTGCGCGTGACCATGTGCATTTATCTAACTCTGGCTACAGACTACTAGGCGATTTAATGTTTAACGCCTTTATACGCAAATACGAAGATTATTTAAAAACCCCAATTGCACATTTGAAACATGAATGAGATATTGACGCAAGAGCTCCGCAATTTTTTCCTTTTCTCTACCGACCACTTGCTTATATTTACTGAAATAAGCTTTTGGATATTTTACACCATGGTGTATGCCATATTTACTGTTATACACAAACAGTATAATTTGAAAAATCTGTTCTTGTTTTTAGTTAGTATATTTTTCTACTACAAAACTTCTGGCTTCTTTTTCTTATTGCTTCTTTTCACCATAGGCAATGAGTTTGCGGTGGCTCAACTTATACACAATTCGCAAAACGAGCTAAAACGAAAAGCACTGCTTATTTACAGTGTGGTAATTAATCTAGGCTTGCTTAGTTTTTTCAAATACGCCTATTTCTTTACCGATTCATACAACCAGATATTCCATACAGACAACAAAGTATTTAATTTCTTTGCCCATTGGAGCAATGGTTTTATAGGCACCCATTTCGATATCGACAACATTCTTTTGCCTGTAGGTATTTCGTTTTACACCTTCCATACCTTAAGCTACACCATCGATGTGTATAGAAGGAAAATGCCTGCGGTTAAAAACTTCTATGACTTTGGTTTTTATGTGTCATTCTTCCCGGTATTGTTGGCTGGACCGATCGTAAAAGCGAAAGACTTTATCCCACAAATTAGAACCCCATTCAATTTAAACAAATACCAATTCGGTTTGGCTGTGTTTATGATTTTAAATGGGTTGTTCAAGAAAATGGTGGTAGGCGATTATATAGCCGTCAACTTTATTGACCGTATTTTTGGTAACCCATTGTTGTTTTCTGGGGTTGAAAACCTTTTAGCCGTTATTGGCTACTCATTGCAAGTATACCTCGACTTTTCTGGTTATACCGACATCGCCATTGGTATATCTATGTTGATGGGCTACCGTATCAAAACAAACTTTAACTCACCGTACAAAGCGACCCACGTAGGCGAGTTTTGGAAGCGTTGGCACATCTCTTTGTCAACTTGGCTACAAGAATACCTCTACATCCCTTTAGGAGGAAACAGACGCGGCAGTATTGCCTCTTATGTTATAATTGCTGTGCTTAGCATCTTTATTGCCCTAATGCTCGATGCAACTTGGATATTGTGGGTGGTTGGTTCTATCGCATTTGTCTTATTGGTGCTTTCATTTATTTCTGAAAAAGTGAAACACGCTGTGAACACCAATATCAATTTAATGATTACCATGTTGCTTGGTGGCTTATGGCACGGCGCAACATTAAACTTCATTATTTGGGGTGGCTTGAATGGCTTTGGTTTGGTGGTGTCTAAATTCTGGAGAAAAATTAGTCCCTACGAAAAAATCAAAACCCTACCTGTACACTTTTGGAAGGTCTTAATTACTTTCTCATTTATCACCTTTACCCGTATTTATTTTAGGGCCGAGGACATGAACCAAGCCAATGAGGTAATAGGTAAGATTAGCGATGACTTAAACTTCGGCATACTCCCAGAAATCTTAATTAATTTCAAAGAAGTATTTTTATTAATGGCCTTGGCCTTTATCATACATTGGTTGCCAAGCAGCACAAAATGGCAATACAGAAAATTGTTCATCAAATCGCCTGTATGGGCCAAGGTGGCCATGACTATTTTGACAGTGATCTTCATTTACCAAACCATGGCAAGTGAAATGAAACCGTTTATTTATTTCCAATTCTAAGGGCTTATTAAACAGAAACTGAAAAAAATCAGTTTCAAGTTCCTATTTTTGTGTTGAATTATCCCCATGCAAATTCGCTACATAAGTTACGGAACCAGCAAAACAGGTGGTTATAGACACGAAAAATGTTTGTTTGATTCTTGCTTAGCTTTTTTAGCCATCAACCATAAAGTGGAAGCGAAACTCATTCGCAAAAACCAATTGTTTGAATCGCCAACAGCCCATATTTACCTCATGTTGTGGGCCTTTTTCCAAAGTTCAGGAGACATCAATATCGTTACAGCCAGAACAGGCGTTTCGGCTATACTCCGCAATTTGTTTAACAAAAAACAAGTGTGGATAGTGCTGCACAACTACGATGCCAACGACAACAAATCGATAAGTCTTAAATGGTATTACCATATTCTGTTTTACCTTTTAAGAAAACAAAAAAGTGAACGCATGAAAGTGGTGGTGGTGGCAAGCTATTGGAAACGTTTCTTTGAAAAAGAAATCAAGCTACCAAATGTTTCAATATTCCCCAACCTATTCGACACTTTGGCTTATGAAAAATACCAAAGCAAACACAAGAACAATTGGGTGCATTTGGGACAATACAGCAGCAAAAACGACAAAGGCATTTACCCCTTGGCACAAAAGCTTACAGACTCCGGCTACTATTGTTATTTCAGCACACTGAATCCGCTTGAAGCCAGCGAAAGTAAAAACTTTGATGTTCTGTACTTCCCCCGTTTCAATGACTATTTGGAACATGTGTCGCGTTCAATTTGCACCCTTGCCTTAAGCAGAATAAACGAAGGATGGAACCGTATGGCCCACGAAAGCATGTTGCTTGGAACCCCTGTCATTGGCTATAATGCTGGTGGATTGGGCGATTTACTCAAAGAAAGCAAAAGCATAATCGTCAATTCAGTTGACGAAGCCTACGATTGCATTACCCAAGCTTTGTTCGTTCAACCCAATATCAGTTTTACCGAAAAATACGATCTTAAAAACTTCGCCAAATACACCATACAAATTTGCCCCAACTAGTATCCATATTGATACCCGTGTACAATGCGGAATTAAGCATTAAAAAAGCAATTGATTCTTGTTTGAGGCAAACCTACACCAAGATTGAAATTGTCGTATTGGATAATGGAAGCACAGACAAGAGTAGTGATATTCTAAAATCCATCAATGACCCAAGGCTTAGATTAATCAAAGCAAATGATAACCTTGGCATCGCTGCAGGGCGCAACCTATTGTTAAAAGAAGCTAAAGGCGGGTTTATTGCTTGGCTGGATGCTGATGATGAAATGCTTGATGAACGTATAGAAAAGCAAGTCACGTATTTTTCCGAACATCCTGAATTAGATCTTCTTGGCACATGGATATATGTAGAGCAAACACAAATAAAGAAAGCACCCTTAAACCACTCAGACATTAGCGCAGCCTTATGGTTTAAAAACTGTTTGTACCAACCCAGTGTAATGAGCCGCAACTTCTATCAAAGCGAAAATATTTTCTATGACGAAAGCTATGCAAATACGCTGGAAGATTATGAGCTTTGGTACCGTTTGAGAGATAAGAAGACATTTGGCAATCTAGACAGTGCGCTGACGCATTATACCCAAAGCACCGGCGAAGCGTTGCAAGACAAAAAGATTAAAGGTAATTTTGAAACCAACCTTAAGCGCTTATGGGATGTAAAATGGCAAGAGATATCAGCGCCTATTCAAGAAAAAGACAAGCAAGTTTTTCAACACTTTTTATATCAAAATGAAGTCTTGGACACTAATGAAACAGCTTCCATATTAAAGACTTTAGATACCATTGAAAAGCAATTTAAAAATAAAACGTATAGTCTTATTTGCGGCTTTCACAGACTAAGGGTATGGCGCAATACCAATATTTTGGGCAAACTAAGTAATCTTCATTTACTGCTCAATATCTTTCAATACAACAGCATTAAGAAACTTAATTTGCGCTAATTAAGCCAACTGTTTTAAAGCCAATTCAGAAATTGATTTTCCAATGGCCAAAGAACTTGTAGCGGCTGGACTAGGCGCATTCAATACATGCACTTGACCTGGCAATTCTTTGATGTAAAAATCGTCAATCAAACCACCGTCTTTATCGCAAGCTTGGGCACGAACACCCGCTCCACCTGGCACTAGGTCGGATGACTGAATACCTGGCATTAACTTTTGCAAGGCATGGGTGAAAGCACCTTTGTTAAATGAACGGTACATTTCGCCAAAACCAGTTTTCCAATACTTCTTAGCTACTTTTATAAAGCCACTCCAAGTAAGAGACTCGAACAACTCAGACAAGTTGATTTTCGATTTCTTATACCCCTCGCGGGCGAAAGCCAATACCGCATTTGGACCGGCTTCTATTTCCCCATCAATACGGCGGGTAAAGTGAACACCTAAGAAAGGGAAATTAGGATCAGGAACTGGATATATCAAGTGGTTTACCATGCTGCGTTTGTCTTTGCGCAGTGAATAATACTCACCTCTAAAAGGAATAATTTTAACCTCTAAATCGGGTATGGTAAAGGCTGCAATTTTATCAGAATATAAACCTGCACAATTCACCATTAAGCGAGAAGAAATGGTAGCTGCATCGGTTTTTATTTCAACGCCATCAGCAACACTTTTAACACCAGAAACTTTGGTGTTAAATTGAATTTCACCACCTAAGCTTTTAAATACTTCAGCGTATTTGGCTGCCACCACTTTATAGTCGACTATACCGGTTTGTGGCACTACAATACCACGCACACCATAGGTTTGAGGCTCTATGGCTTTTATCTCTGCAGAATCAATGTAACGCAGACCTTCTAAACCATTTTCAACACCACGCTTGTAAATATTATCAAGAGCCGTTAACTCGCTTTCAGAAGTAGCGACAATGATTTTACCACAAAGTTCGTAAGGTATGTTTTGTTCTTTGCAAAAATCTATCAGTTGGTGGTAACCATCTATACAATTCTTTGCTTTTAAGCTGCCTGGTTTGTAATAAATTCCAGAGTGAATAACACCACTATTATTGCCCGTTTGGTGGGCGGCTACTTTATTTTCTTTTTCTAAGACCAAGACATTTAAACTTGGCTTTGCTTTTTTCAGTTGAAGCGCAGTGGCTAATCCCACGATACCGGCTCCAATTACCACAACATCGTATTTCATTTACGGATTCGTATTGTTATTGTCTATTAATTTTTGTTCGAGAATTTCTATTCGGTTTTCCAACTCTTTAATGAGTTTGCTTTTTCTTTTTGAGTGTTTGCTGATTGGCCAAATAAGGACTAAGGTAAAACTTAAACCCAACATAAAGCAAATAACAAAAAGCAAAACCAAGGGTGCACTGCCGTCCCAAAACCAAAGTTTTACGGGTGTATCGGTACTGTTTTGAACAGAGAATACAACAATCAACAGCAGAATGGCCATTGAAAACAGGATTTTCCATCCATAGTTTGCAGGCTTATCGGATATTTCCATGATAATTTTATTTAAGGGCAAATGTACGAATTTTTATGCGGAGTAAACTGATTAGACTCAGTTGAAGAGATATCCAAAACGCACGCTTGCGGTCCCCACGATTGGCAAATCGTTTGATGCTTGAAAAAACCCATACATAAATGGATTTTGAACAGGACTATAGGCTTCTTGTCTATACACCGTCAAGGTATTGGTTTTTGTTTTGATAAAATAACCTATGCCTGCAACAAGATCTAGAGAAAAGCGCTTGTGTAAAACGAATTGGCGACCTATACTTAAACTGGGAATAAAAAAATTGGTGCTGACATTGTTTTTCAAAACCGATTTATTTCCAAGTGGATCATAAATAGTCATGTATTCATAATAATTTGTGTATCCAATTTTAAATGCTGGCATAATAAAGAAAGCTGAATTGGGGTGCAGTGCTTCTTCAGAATATTTATGAATGTATTTTCTGTAACCCAATTGACCAGTGAAACCTTTCGGTCTGTCTTGGTCTTTGGCAAATATCCCTAAACCTTCAAGGCTGACTTCAAAACCAGGCATTTTTTTGGTTCCACCTTCCCAAGCCAAATTGAGACGCCCTCCTATCATTGGGAACAAGTTGACTTTAAAAACATTTCTGTAAAACACTTGCTCCTCCGCACTTGAATCTACGAAACTGTCCTGAGCATTTGAAATATTAACAAAGGCCATGAAGAGAGACAAAATGATAGGTCTTGCATTCATGAGACAAACTTATGAAAAAAAAACAGCAATTCAATATCTCCAG
>JAOASJ010000039.1 GCA_030158725.1 Bacteroidia bacterium | reverse complement strand
TTCAGTTCCTGATTTTATTTCAATGATATAAATACCTTTTTGATTGATCATAAACTTAGCTTCTTGGTTCTCGCAATCAATTTCATTTATAAGTTTCCCATCCATAGAATAGATGTTAATTGTAATGTTATTTTGGTTCTCAATTTTAAAGTTAAGTATCCCATTGCTTGGATTTGGAAACAAAGTGTATTTCGCTTTGAAATATTCATTGGTGATTGAAACTATTTTTACTTGAGTTTTGGTATCATACACATTAGGAATTGATTCTTTATTTCCAAGCAAATCGTAAGCAACACTATAAAAATAATATGTTGAATCGTCCTTACCATTGTATACCGAAGAGCTGTCTGAATGGCTGCTTTTCCATAGGGTATAAACGATATTGTTTTGTGATACATATACCTCAATTTGTTTTACACCAGAAGAATCGTATGCCTTCCATGCCACTGGAAATGATTTGACAGTTGAAGGGTTGGCAAGGGGCAAAACTTGACTATTGGGAGCCTGCACATCTTTGCGGACTTGCCAATACGGCGTTAAAATTGATTTGTTGTTATCAAACACAATGTCTGCCCTATTCTTTATGTTTACATTGTCTCCAATATTTTCCTTTACATTTATCTCAAATGAGACAGAACCTTGACCTCTATTGGTATAATTGTTAGGAGGCAAGAAACCGTACAATGGATTTAACTTATCTGCATCAAAGGTTAATAAATCCAATGAATTAAAAATCCATGTTACTATACCTTTCGCTGTATCAATTTGAGTTGTCAAATTCAAAATAAGATTTGCCTTTTTTCTGAAGTCAAAATTCTTATTTACCGAACTTGTTCCCGGCGCAAAATAGTATTTATAATCACCCACCTTAAACGAAGTAAACACCACCGTATTGATATCAAAATATCTTTTATCAATGGTGTCCTTCACCAATACCATTTGAGCTGGCGCAGTGGCACTGCTATCATTCTCAAAGCGTATAACATAGTTAAACTTATCAGGCACCTGATTCATGAAATTTTTATCTGTTAAACCTTTAGGCCCAATCTTATCATTAGGATCGAGAGAATTCACAATCCGTATTTTAAATTTATCTGGTGCGACCAAAGCAATAACAGCGGAATCGATATTTGAACCATTCTTCGCCAATAAACACACAGCATCAACACCTGAGGTGAAAATTGGGTTGGCGTAAAACTGGTTTAATCTTTTTAGTTGTGCACTTAAATATGTGCCCTTACATGTTTGACTTGCGTTCTTGTAAAAACGGTTGTAATCAGCCACCAAAGGTGCATTACCAAAACTATAATCCTTCGAATAAGAAAAAATTGAATCCAAACTGACTAAAGATTTATTGATACAATTTACATCCATATTTACGCCTGAAACTTTATTCCAAATTTGTTGCAAACATTTTACCTTTCTATTATTGTCAATTGGAAGTTGCGCCCAAGTATTCAATTCAAATGAATCTCCTGTAGAGCATGACAATCTGAACGGAATGGTGTAATGGTCATTGGCTTTTAAATTGGGCAACAGAATAGAATAGACATTGTTTTTCAAAGACTTTTTCTGAAGTGAATCTATGCTCGCAAACAAGAAGGTATCGTTGTAAAAACTAAGTGCTTCTATTTGCGTTTTACCATAGCGGCTTACAGACATCATTATTGGGACGTTAACCAAGTCTGTGTTTGTGAAATTCTCTACATTTAACACATAATCGTAGGATCTGCTTCTTCGAATAGCACTATAACCAATTATTGAAGTTCTAATATCAGGCGCATTGCTCTTAACCATTTCAAACAACACATTAGATTCATTTGTTTTTCCAGAAATATGTTTTACATGCAATCTGTAAAAGCCAATAATATCGTTGTTGAACATAAAGCTAGCGAATAACAGATTTATATCTGCGAGCTCGCTTTTAACACATCGAATGGTATCATTTTTACGAACCAAATAAACTACATCTTGTTCAGAAAAAGGACCACCTGATAAGCGTAAAGTGACTCTGCCTTTATTACCCGAAATAGTAGGCTCATAGCGTTTTAATTTTTCGGTTTCAATATCCTTGCCTTTATCTAAAATAAGTAAATTACCAACTAAGGAATTGTTTAGCTTTAATGGGTCCCTTGAACATATATAAATGGCATTTTTAGAACTTGAAAATGTTGGTTGTCCATAAAGCTTTTGTATTATGTCTTTACTTGGCAACTTTGGATAGGTAATAGATTGGTAACGATCAATCAAGGCCACCAAACCAGTATATACTCCATTGATTTTTGAAACAGTAGTATTGACTGCCAAAAGCTTGTCATCGTATTGAACGATGTCCATTTTTGAATATGGATCTAAAGTCTCTAAATCGGCAAAATAAGATGTTAATGAATTGCTTTTTTTATGGACAGCAATCAAGCCTCTTCTATTTGCATCAATATCAAAGCAGCCACTCAGGTAAACCAAATCATTGGTCAAGAACATATTTTTTACATTACCGCTAGGTGCTTGATTCGATGAAGGTGTTTTGAGTTGGAAATTTTGAATAACATTGCCAGCATTGTCCTTTCTTACTTTGGCAAAATATAGTTGGTTCTTGCCTTGAACTTTTGTAAAGTCACCAGCAGCATAAACAAAACTGTCATCTGCCAGCACTTTATAAACGCCCCCTTCAATTTTAGCATCCCATGCATCTAGCAATTTTGTTTTTAAATCATAGCGTATCAAATTGTTTATCCCAGAACTTTTAAAGTTTGTAAAACTACCTCCAACATACAATTTATTTCCGCTAATATGGGTGGTGTAGACTGTTTCATTGATATTAAAGTTGTGGATGAGGTTTCCTTGTTTTGCATCCAATAAGGCCAATCTATTTGCACTGATAGATTTGACTGTATAAAAGTCTCCTGAAATCAATATTGCTGTATCATAATTTTCCATTCGCCATACAGTATTATTTGGGTCAGGTGCGTAGGACAAAATGGTATCTGCATTTCTGTCTATTGCATATAAATTGTTTCGCACCGACTTTTCTATTAAGTAAAAATTACCCATGAGGTAAAGTTCATTTTTGGATGCGAACATTGAACTTACATTTCCATTAAGTTTCGGTGTGAATTTCAAGTCTAATACATTTCTATTTTCATTGTACTTAAAAATATATACTGGCGAATTAGCTCGGCTTGGTGTCGTGTTAACAGTGTTCAAACTGCCATAGGCATACAAACTTGAATCCTGTCTAAAAAAGCCATTTATTCCCTGAGTGTTATAAAAATTCAACTTCTTGACTTCGTTAATAGACCTGTTTACCCGGTAATAATTCCCCATTTCACCAAGCATATTAACCGCAGCATTACTTTGAGATTCGAACAAATAATAAATGCTGTCCTTGAAATTATAAAAAACAGATGAATTTGAATTATTTAAAGTAAAAGTTCCAGGATAATTGTTCATCCCATTTTGAAACTTCTTAAGTTTTGAATTGTAACTTCTGCC
>JAOASJ010000038.1 GCA_030158725.1 Bacteroidia bacterium | reverse complement strand
AAGATATCTCTCGCAATAACAACACGTTGTATTTCACTGGTGCCTTCGTAGATTTGGGTAATCTTCGCATCGCGCATTAAACGCTCAACGTGGTACTCTTTTACGTATCCGTATCCACCGTGAACTTGAACTGCTTCAACTGTGGTTTTCATTGCTACTTCACTCGCAAACAACTTAGCCATACTACCAGCTCTGTTGTAATCTAGGTGTTGGTCTTTTAACCAAGCAGCTTTTAAACACAACATTCTTGCAGCTTCGATTTCTGTAGCCATGTCAGCCAATTTAAATTGAATGGCTTGGTGGTTCATGATTTCAGTGCCAAATGCTTTTCTTTCTTTAGCGTATTTAACTGCCAATTCGTAAGCACCGCTTGCAATACCCAATGCTTGAGCAGCAATACCGATACGTCCACCTGTTAAGGTTTTCATGGCAAATTTAAATCCGAATCCGTCTTCACCTATTCTGTTTTCTTTCGGAACTTTTACATCCGTAAACATTAATGAATGTGTATCACTTCCGCGAATACCCATTTTATCTTCTTTTTTTCCAACTACAAAACCTTCCATGCCGCGCTCAACAATAAATGCATTGATGCCTTTATGTCCAGCTTCAACATTGGTTTGTGCAATTACCAAGTAGGTAGAAGCTGTCTTACCATTGGTAATCCAGTTCTTAGTACCATTTAATAAATAGTAATCGCCCATGTCAACTGCAGTAGTTCTTTGTGAAGTTGCATCGCTACCAGCTTCTGGCTCACTTAAACAAAATGCACCATGCACTTCGCCTTTCGCCAATGGAACCAAATACTTCATTTTTTGCTCTTCTGAACCAAATGTTTCCAAGCCCCAGCAAACCAATGAATTGTTAACAGATACTACCACAGAAGCAGATGCATCTACTTTGCTTAGTTCTTCCATTGCCAATACATAACTTACCGTATCCATGCCGCTTCCACCGTATTTAGGATCTACCATCATACCCAAAAAGCCCAATTCGCCTAACTTTTTAATTTGTTCAGCTGGAAATTCTTGGTTGTTGTCGCGCTCAATTACACCCGGTAATAACTCGGTTTGTGCAAAGTCCCTAGCAGCTTGTTGTACCGCTAATTGTTCTTCTGTTAGTTCAAAATTCATGACGGGCGCAAAAATACATTGTTTCTAATTACTATAAAAATTGTAAGCCCCTGATTTTAATAAAAAAATACATATTTAGATCAGTTTGACTTAAGGTTTCCACCCAAACGTGTATTTTTGCAGCGATGTTAATCATTCAAAACCCAAACAACGACCCCTATTTTAACCTAGCCGCCGAAGAATATTTACTCAAAGAATTTAATGAAAATATTTTTACCCTTTGGCGCAACGAAAACGCCATCATTGTTGGTAAACACCAAAATACTTTGGCGGAAATTAACACCGATTACGTTCAAGCCAATGGCGTTAAAGTAGTTCGTCGCCTCTCTGGTGGTGGCGCTGTATTCCACGATTTGGGCAATCTTAATTTTACCTTTATCACCAATGCCAATTCGGCCGATGATATAAAAATTGATTTTAAACAGTATTGCATTCCCATTATTGAAGTACTAAAAACTTTGGGCGTGAACGCTGAGTTCTCTGGGCGCAACGACCTACTTATTGATGGCATGAAATTCAGTGGAAATGCTGAACATATTTACCACCAAAAGAAAAGAATTCTGCACCACGGAACCTTGTTGTTTACCAGCCAAATTGCCGACCTTTCTGCTGCCCTTAAAGTAAACCCTTTAAAGTTTCAAGACAAGGCCGTTAAATCGGTGCGCAGCCGCGTTACCAATATCAGCAGCCACTTAAAATCTGAATTAAGTGTCGATGCGTTTTACAAACTTATAATCGACCACATGGCCGCTCAGTATACTGATGTGCAATTCTATACCTATACTGAAAAAGACATTGCAGCCATCGAACAATTGGCCAACGACAAATACCGCACCTGGGCTTGGAATTTTGGTTACTCTCCAAAATACACGTTTCAAAAAATGTTAAAATCTGAAGGTGGCAACATCGAGGTGTATTTATACGTGGAAAAAGGCATCATCGAAGAAGCCCGCTTCCATGGCGATTTCTTTAACATCAACGACAAAGAAGAAATTGAACAAGCGCTTAAAGGTTGCAAACATTTTAAAGCCGATATCGAAGCGGTTGTTTCAAGATTTGATATCCCTAAATACTTTAACAATACCAGCGCCGAAGAACTTTTGGCTGGCATGTTCTAAACTATTTTTTTCTTAACCTACCCTGAGAACGCGGATGGTACATGGCTATGGTTTCTTTTAAGAAACTCTTATCCAAATGCGTGTATATTTCAGTGGTGGTAATGCTTTCGTGGCCCAACATCTGTTGCACTGCACGCAAGTCGGCTCCACCCTCTACCAAACAGGTGGCAAACGAATGTCTGAATGTATGCGGACTAATGCTTTTGCGTATGCCAGCCCTCTGAGCCAGCACCTTGGTCAATTTAAAAATAGACACCCTGCTTAGTGAAGATCCCAAATGGTTTAAGAACAAAGTATCGCTGTTTTTCTTTTGCATTTTCATGTGTACACGTACTTCTTCTAAATATATACGTATGGCCTTCAAAGCCGCGTCACCTATTGGCACCAAGCGTTCTTTATTGCCCTTGCCTGTCACTTTAATAAACTCGTCGTTGAAATAGATTTCAGATATATTCAAACCCACCAATTCGCTTACCCTGAGGCCACAACTAAATAGTGTTTCCAATATGGCCTTGTCTCTATGACCCATGGGTTTGCTCAAATCAATGCAAGAAATCATCTCGTTAATTTCTTCCAAACTCAAGACCTCAGGTAATTTGCGGGCCAACTTAGGCAATTCCAAAAATTGTGTAGGGTCTTTTTGCAAAAGCTCCTCCATCAATAAATATTTATAAAATGCACGCAAGCCACTAATCATCCGCGCTTGACTGATAGCTGCAACTCCAGCATGACTTAGCGAAGACACAAAACTCAACAAATGTTCATACTCCACCTGCAAAGGGGATATGCCAATGTTTTCATTTTTTAAAAAAGTTTCGAAGTATTTTACATCGTGCAAATAAGCCGAAATGCTGTTCTTGGAAAGCGATTTCTCTAACAACAAATACTGCTTAAAGCCTTTACCGGCACTATGCCAGT
Source organism: Bacteroidia bacterium (assembly GCA_030158725.1). Taxonomy (GTDB): domain Bacteria; phylum Bacteroidota; class Bacteroidia; order NS11-12g; family UBA955; genus JABMMZ01. Next base: position 14,425 of record JAOASJ010000038.1, on the reverse strand, counting down.
CCATCTGCTTACAAATCTATTTGTCTAACGTTGATGACATCCTCAGTAGTGGCATCGCTCACAACGCAAACGATATGGCATTTGGCCAAATTAAAATCAGAAGGCACCTCATATTCAAATATTTTTTCAAAAGTTCTTCCTGCTACCAAAGGTGAATTTAATGCATTTCCAACAGCGTTTCCAAAGGCATAACGCAAAACATGGTTGTGCACATAATTGTCGTCGTATGAAGTTAATGTGGTTTGCTTGCTCACTATACCTGATTCGGTAATAAACAAACTGTATTTGTGGTTGTCAGTAACAGCAGTGTTGTAGGCCAACTTCATTTTTACTGTTAGGTTTCTTCCACTCAATGTTTTTTCCAATGTAATATTAACAGGTGTTGTAAGGCGTAAACGTTGGTTAACCAAATTTGGCCAAGTTGAGTAAGCATTATAGCGAAGTGTTTGTACTCCAAATTTGTGTCGGTCTATATAGCCATTAGGCAAAGCATTAGGAACTCCCAATTGGTTAATTACTTGTCCGCTGTATGCGTTATTGACATTGGTAAAACCAGGCCAAGGTGCAGTAAAAGTTACGTTGTAGTCGCCAGAATATAAGGCCATAACCACCACACTGTCTTCAGATTTTTGTGCAATAATATCCATGGCTTTTTGAGCAGCACTTGGACAATTGTTACAACGCACGCCTGTTATATCTTCTAACAATACCGCTTTGTGTTGAGCAGCTGGAATAACGCTGGCAACATAAGTAGTATCTTTAACCACCGCTGGTTTTGAATAATCAATAAACGGTGGAATTTCTTCACATGAACTAAAGGCTAGGGCTAAAAAACTGCCGATAAAAACAAGACGTTTCATAACACAAAAATAATAAATTTGTTTAGAATTAGCGAAACAATATTAATTTTGAATCGAAAGATGCCCAAAAACCCAATCCTTCAGTCGTTTAAATTTGCCTTTCAAGGTCTTGCCTTCGCGTGGAAAGAACGCAATTTTAAATTGCACATTGCTTCTACAATTGCAGTACTCGCATTGGGCTACTATTGCCAGGTAAACAAAACAGAATGGATCATACTTTTGCTTTGCATCGCAGCGGTCTTAAGTCTAGAGTTGTTTAACACCGCACTCGAAAAGGTGGTCGACTTAGTATCACCCAACAAACACCCATTGGCAGGCATGGCCAAAGACCTTAGTGCCGCAGCCGTTTTAGTGTTTTCAATAGCCAGCGCCATCGTTGGCATTATCATTTTCTATCCTTACTTTTTTAATTAAGCACAAGGCTGTATTTTTGCCCCTCTGTAATCAGGCCCATGTGGTGAAATTGGTAGACATGCCATCTTGAGGGGGTGGTGACCGTAAGGTTGTGCAAGTTCGAATCTTGTCGTGGGCACTTTTAATTAGGGGATAGGGTTTAGCGTATAGGGTATAGTTTATATTGAGTAAACTTGAGCTTTACGTTTTTTAGGGAATTGAATGTTTTAAATTAATCTTCAGCTCTATACTTATAGTTTTTTGTGTAAATATTAATCAAGTTATCTTATTAATAACTAAAATAATAAAGCAATACACATACAGAATAAACTCTATCCCAAAAGCATTCGGGAGCTAGTCCCTTAGCCGTAAAACAAAACGGAATGATTTAAATTAATGAGATAACGAATCGTCTTCAACTACTAAACCCTAGCCCCTACTCTGCTCACTGGAGTGAAACGAAGGTGAGTCCCCTAGACCCTGTCCTCTTAAAATTTCCTCCAAAACCTCCCTATTGTTGCTCAGCCTTGGTACCTTATTTTGTCCGCCCAATTTGCCTTTATTCTTTAACCAATTGTAAAACGTATTGTTGGGCATAGACTGAATGCGTGGCATTTTTAATGCAATGTCCTTGTGGCGCTTGGCCTCGTAATCGCTGTTTACTTCTTTTAACTTGCTGTCTAAGGCTGTGGCAAACTCGCTGATGCTGCTGGGTTCGGTCTCAAATTCTATCAACCATTCGTGGCCAGCATGGTCTTCTTTGTCCAAATATATTGGCGCCGCAGTGTACTCGCGTACCTTACTGTCGGTTACCTGACAAGCATGCGCTATGGCCTTCTCGGCATTCTCTATCACCACTTCTTCGCCAAAGGCATTGATGAATAATTTGGTGCGTCCTGTAATGTGAAACTTATAAGGATTGGTGCTTGCAAAGCAAATGGTATCGCCCAATTGGTAACGCCACAAACCACTGCTGTTGCTTATAATTACCGCATAATTTACACCTGCTTCTACTTCACCCAATAAATAAGTTTCGGGGTGCTCAAGATCCAAATCGCTGGCCTTGATAAACTCATAAAATATACCGTAGTCGGGCATCAACTGCAAGGCCGTATCGTTCAAGTCGCTTTGAATACCAAAGAATCCTTCACTGGCATTATACGTTTCCAAATACTTCATATTCGAATTGGAAATCATGTTCTTGAACAATTCTCTATAGGGAGTAAAACTAACCCCTCCATGTATATACAATTGCAAATTCGGCCAAACATCTGAAATGTTATTGGTGCCTTTCATGGCCATTAGTTTTTCCATCAAAACGATGGTCCAGGTAGGAACACCAGAAATACTGGTCACATTTTCTTGCACCACTTGGGTGGCCATTTTTTCAAGTTTCAACTCCCAATCGTCCATTAAGGCAATAGACTTGTCGGGTGTCTTTAACAAGTTGGCCCAAGTAGGCATATTGTTCATCAACACCGCACTCAAGTCGCCGTAAAATGAATTTTCATTGAATGAATTGATTTTGTGAGAACCGCCGATCAACAAACTTTTTCCATCAAATACCTCGGTATCTGGGGCATTCAAACAGTAATAAGTTAATACGTCTTTACCGCCTTGAAAATGGCATTCTTCAAGGGTTTCGTAACTCACGGGAATAAACTTACTTTTATCGTTGGTGGTTCCACTGCTTTTGGCAAACCAAACAATTTCACCTGGCCATAACACATTGGCCGCTCCCGCCATGACGCGTTCTATATGTGGCTTAAGTGATTCGTAATCTTGTATTGGAAATCTATTTTTGAAGTCATGGTAGGTTTCTATGGACTTAAAATCGTAGGTCTTTCCCCACTCAGTGTCTTTGGCATCATTTACCAAGCGCTTCAACACATCCAATTGCACCTCAGCTGCATTTTTGACAGCCGTTTCTAAAAACGCTACGCGCTTCCTAAAATACCACCCCATCATTGTGCTCAAAACCGCCATAGCTTCTGTATTTTAACGTTTAGAATTCTGAGCAAAAATATAAAAATTTATTCAACTTTTTCGAGCGACTTAAGGATAAGTTTTCAATACCTCTATGGCATAATTTAGTTTTTGACCTTCTTGCTTTCCTTGTTTACACCCTTGCCAATGCCGTGTTTTAAGGCCTTGAAAACAAGAGAATTAAAAATAATTTGTTTTATTCATTTCCTTTTGATACCTTTGCAGCCCTGAATTTAAAGGGGTTTAGTCGCTTTAAATAATGCGGATGTGGCGTAATTGGTAGCCGTGCCAGACTTAGGATCTGGTGCCGAAAGGCGTGGGGGTTCGAGTCCCTTCATCCGCACTTATTTAGGTTGAACAGTTTTCATCAACTGCTTTAACTGTTCCCTAAAGTCAATTGAGCCTTTTTAGGTTCTTTACAACACCCATAATTATATAAAAACTTCATTTGGATGGAATTAAATTTCAATAAAATCGACAATCTAAACGCTACCTTAGTTGTAACTTTAGAAAAAGCGGATTACGCACCCTCAGTAGAAAAAGAACTTAAAAAACAGCAAAAACAAGCCGTTATAAAAGGTTTCAGACCAGGCGCTGCACCTATGGGCATGATCAAAAGCATGTATGCCAAAAGTATCTTAGCAGAGGAAATTAACCGTTTGGCCAGCAACGGTCTTTACGATTATTTGAAAGAGCAAAACATCGACATCATCGCTCAACCACTTCCTAGCGAAACTTTAGAATCTGATATCGATATCGAAAAAGGTGAAACATTTGTTTTCGCTTTCGATTTAGGTCTAGCCCCAATCTTCGATTTCAACATCAGCAAAAAAGATACTTTAGATAAATATGTTATTTCTGTTGACGAGACTGAAGTTGACAAAGAAGTTGAAAACCTTAGCAAGCGTTATGGCAAATTAGATACTGTTGAAGTTTCTGAAGAAAAAGATATTATATATGCTACTGCAACTGAGTTGAACGAAAGCAACACGTCTTTCGAAGGTGGTGTTAATGATAAAGAAATTTCTTTCACTGCAGATTTAATTACCGACGAAGCAGTTAAAAAACAATTGACCGGTGTTCAAGCTGGAACTGTTTTGAATTTAAACATCTACAGTTTATTCAACGAAAACCATACAGTAATTGCTAGCACTTTAGGGATAGCAAAAGAAGCGGTTGCAGATTTGAATCCAACATTTAAAATCAGCATCACTGAAGTTAAAAGACAAATCCCTGCTGAATTAAACCAAGAGTTGTTCGACCAAGTAATGGGCGAAGGTGTTGTTACCGACATCGATGCTTTCAGAGCTAAAATCAAAGAAAACTTAGAAGCTTATTATAAAAACGAAAGCGACCAACAAGTAGAGCACATGATTTCTCACCTATTGGAAGAAAAACATGAAGTGCCTCTTCCTGATGCTTTCTTAAAAAGATGGTTGTTAAACACCAAAGAAGAGCAATACTCAGCTGATAATATTGACGAGCGTTATGAAAACGAATCTAAAGTTTTGAAAGAAATTTTAATCCGTGAAAAAGCAGCTGCTCAATACGAATTGAAAGTTGAACAACAAGACATCGAAGATGCTTCATTGGGTTATACTTTATCATTGTTCCGCAATTATGGCTTACAAAACCCTGATTTCGAATTTGTGAAAAAATTCAGCGATGACAGTTTGAAAAAACGCGACTACATCGAACAAATGAACGATATCGCCATCAGACGTAAAGTGTACAACCAGGTTAAAGAAATTATTTCTTACAACGAAAAGCCTGTGAGCATTGAGGAGTTCTATAAACTTATAGAAACCCACAACCACCAACACCAACACTAATTAAACGCGTTTAGCGTGTAACAAACTATTTCACTATGCGTTTGTTATATTAGACAAGCTTATTTAAAATATTATCGAAAAGGCCAAAACTAAATTTGTGCCTTTTTGTCATTAAAGCTAAATTTGTACTATTATTGTTTATCATCAAATATTATGAACCACGGAAACGAATTTAAAAAATATGCTACCAAACATTTAGGATTGAATAGTTTGATGGTAGACCGCTACATCAATAGCACCACTCCTTCTGGAATTACCAACCTTACACCAAATATCATTGAAGAGCGTCCGTTAAACATCGCTGCAATGGATATTTTCTCAAGATTGATGATGGATAGAATCATTTTCTTGGGTGTTCCAATTAACGATGAGGTTGCAAACATCGTAATGGGTCAGCTTCTATTCTTAGAAAGCTCTAACCCTAACAGAGACATTCAAATTTACATCAACAGCCCAGGTGGCAGTGTGTATGCTGGTTTGGGTATCTACGACACCATGCAATTTATTCCTAGCGACGTGAGCACCATTTGCACCGGTATGGCTGCAAGTATGGCCGCAGTATTAATGTGCGCTGGTGAAAAAGGCAAAAGAACTGCTTTAAAACACAGCCGCGTAATGATACACCAACCGCTTGGTGGCGTGCAAGGTCAAGCAACCGAAATTGAAATTACCTACAAAGAGATTTCAAAACTTAAAAAAGAATTATACGACATCATTTCTATACACTCTGGTCAACCTTTCGAAAAAGTTGAACACGACAGCGATAGAGACTTTTGGATGACTGCTGAAGAAGCCAAAGCCTATGGCATGGTGGATGAAGTGTTAACCAGAAGCAAAGACAAAAAATAATGGCAAGTAAAAAAACAGGCTCTTTCTGCTCCTTTTGTGGCAAGCCAAAAGATGAGGCTACTATGCTTATTTCAGGCATAGAAGCAAACATCTGCGATGCATGCGTTGAGCAAGCTTCTAAAATTGTTGAAGTTGAATTCGGCAATACCGTTAAAAGTAAAAAACAAGCTGGCGACTTGCAGCTCAATTTGCTAAAACCTCAAGAAATAAAACAACATCTTGATGAATATGTTATTGGCCAAGACCAAGCGAAAAAAGTTTTAGCCGTTGCCATATACAACCACTACAAACGCATTCTGAATGCCGACGATAAAGATGAGGTTGAAATTGAAAAGTCAAATGTGCTGCTCGTTGGTGAAACAGGTACCGGCAAAACCCTACTTGTGCGCACCCTTGCTAAAATATTGAAAGTGCCTTTCTGTATTGCCGATGCTACCGTGCTTACTGAAGCTGGTTATGTAGGTGAAGACGTAGAAAGCGTTATTTCCCGTTTGTACCAAGCAAGCGACTACGATGCTGATGCCACCCAAAGAGGTATCGTTTATATTGACGAAATTGATAAAATTGCCCGCAAAGGTGACAACCCTTCCATCAGCCGTGATGTAAGTGGTGAAGGTGTTCAACAAGGTTTGTTAAAACTTCTTGAAGGCACCATTGCCAACATCGCTCCCGAAGGTGGCAGAAAACACCCTGATCAAAAATTTGTTAAAATCGACACACGCAATATTTTATTCATTTGCGGTGGTGCATTTAATGGCATTGAAAAACTAATTGCCAAACGCCTTAACAATTCTTCTATCGGTTTTAATTCAACGAAAAAAGACCGCATCAAAGATTCTGATTTGATTGAGCAAATAGCGCCTTCTGATTTGAAATCATTTGGACTTATACCAGAAATTATCGGTAGAATGCCAATGATTACTTTCTTGCAGCCGCTTGACCGCGAAGCACTTCAAAACATATTGGTTAAACCGAAAAATGCTTTGCTTAAACAATACATTAAACTAATGGAATTGGAAGGCATTAAATTGAGCTTTGACAAAAAGGCCATCGATTTAATTATCAGCAAGGCGGTTGAGTTTAAACTTGGTGCCCGCGGACTTAGAACCATTTGCGAAAAACTAATGTTGGATGTCATGTACGATGCACCTTCTATGAAGGAAAAAGAAATCACCATTACTGCAGACATGGTTGTAAGCAAATTGGCTGATCTAGACGCTACTAAAGCTGCTTAAACTATGGATGCCCTCAAATCTGCCTTCCCCAATTTTGAAGCAGGCCTAATCGATGGCATTGAGGCGCATGCAGTTCATAAAAATTTAAAAGCCGGAGAGATTATCATCCGCACGGGGCAATACATTCAAAGCACCCTTCTTGTTATAAGTGGAAAAATTAAAGTATTCCGCGAAGACCAAGATGGCAACGAGTTTTTAATGTATTACCTCTTGCCCGGCCAAGCCTGCGCTGTATCTATGATATGCGCAACCAAAATGGAAACCAGCCAAATAATGGCCAAGGTTGTTGAAGATGCAGAAGTCTTAATGATTCCACTTCAACAAATGGAAACTTGGATGGCCAATTATAAATCGTGGTACGAATTTGTTATCAATACCTACCGCTTGCGCTTCGATGAATTGTTAATGGTTATTGACCAAGTGGCATTCAGGGGAATGGACGAGCGTTTAGAATTTTACCTCAAGCGTCAAGCTGAAAACCTAGGTCAAAAAAACCTTAACATCTCCCACCAAGAAGTGGCCAACGAACTCAACTCCAGCCGCGAGGTTATCTCACGCCTACTCAAAAAAATGGAACAAAGGGGCTTGGTCAAATTGCACCGCAACCACATTGAATTGTTGGATTGATTGAGGCTTTAAGCATCTGATTAAACTTTAAAAGCTGAAGACATTAACAGTCTTTCGGAACGGGTAATTCCAATTTCTTTTGCCACTTTATCCCAATCTCGAACAGCAGTTTTCACCTCTTTGATAATTGCATCCATTTCTTTCGGTTTCAATTTAAAATACTCTCCTACACTTTTAGCTAAATTATAATCCAAAGAATTATCTGTCATATCTATATTTAATGACAAGCCAAACTTCTCGGTTGAAGGATTAATGTCATATGCAGGTGAAAGCCTCCAACCTTCATTTCTTAAAACAAAACCATGGTTACGCAAATGGTCATCCGTATTAGAAACAGCTATATTAAATACAATACGACGCCATAGTTGATGCAAGTCCTTGATGATGTTAGAACCAGAATATTGTATACACTCTGCTATTTCCAAGTAAGAAGCTGGTATATCCCTAAGTTTATTTTCATTATATCCCGTCATTGTCATTGCTGATGCAAAATGAATGCGTTGTTTAAAATAGCGGTCAAATCTTTTTGTGAAGAATGTATGGTATGGTCCATTTACTTTTTCGATTCTACTTTCTGACATTTCGACTTTGGCCTTTATCGCTAATTTGTATGCCAAATACTCCCATGCAGCTTTATCTACTACGTCATTTTTCGAAGGAAACTTTGCTATCCATAACTGCCCATCGGAATCTTGAATATTGGCTTTTGGTCGAGCACCTCCTAATGATGACCCAGGTGCAATAAGCATTGCTAGCCACTTTCTAATTGCCTTATTATCCTTATCAGATTCCATTAACTCTGCGCTGCGTTGTAGTTCTCTAATATTTGCCCAAACAGGTGTTGGCATTTCGTGGTCATCATCTAAAAAGGGTCCATTGGTTTCCAACTTAAACCGTAAAGCGCCCATTCTTGTCTCATCATTTACCCCTAATAAAAAATCAATCTCCCTTAGATTTTTAGTTTCAATACCTTTTTCACTAGTTCTATAAATAGCCCTTCTTCGCATGAGGGTTCTACCCCATGTGTCTGGCATTGTGTCTGCAAAGATTCCAAAAACATCTTTATCCCTTGGATATTGAATTCCAGGATACCAATCAATATCAGGATCGAGCAGAACTGCTTTCTCCGTTTCTAACCACAAACGGTCATACGTAAACCCAAAACTATATTTTCCCCTAGCTTCTTGAAAGCTTAAAATACCAATTAGTTTTGGACTCAACAATTCAGTCCAATCTGCATATACCAATATCTCTGTTTTATTGCTCATCTGTATTATTTCAACAAATCAATATCTTGTAATCTTCTTCCAAATTCATCATCAGCTGCAAGCTTCAAAATATCGTCTTGCAAATTCAAAACCCGCAACACATTAAAGTATGCACCCATAGAAACACTTGGATTCCCTTTTTCAATTTGGTATAAAGTAGTTCTATCAATACTTGCACGTTCAGCAACTTGGATGGTTGTTAACTTGCGGCGTTTGCGTGCCAACTTAATTTGATCACCCAAAGTTTCTAATAGCTTTTGATGCCGAGGAAAAACAATTCTTTTCTTTGATTTCATTAAATATGATGAATACTTTCAACAAAATTAACTATTTTGTTGATAATATACAACAAAATATAAATTCCATGAATATAGTTTGTTTTATTAACTAAGTGAGGCAGATAAAAAGATTTACCAAAACAATCATTTTATTGACTAAATTTTATAACCTCAGGCAACGTTTTACTTAGTATTTCATTCTAAAGAATACTAATCAACAATGTTATGGGTGTAAAACTAAACAAAACGAATTTTTTACAAGTTGTCTTGCTCGCGCTATTGATGTGGCTGAGCTATGCCTTGAATGCACAATGCTACATTAGCACTTCTAGCAGCTTCTGTGTAGGAAGCCCTATACCCTTTTATTGCAATACGGTTGGGGCTACCAACATAGTTTGGAACTTTAACAACGAAGGTGCAAGCACCAATTCTTGCAACCCAAGTTTTGTTTTTGCGACCCCAGGGCTTAAGACCATAACACTTAATTTAAAGCTCGCCAATGGCAGCAACTGTTCAAACACCACTACAATTACGGTTAACAGCAATCCTTTGGCCCGCATTAAAAGAGTTTCTAATAAAACCCAATGTTTCAAAGGCAACCGTTACTGTTTTTCAGACAGCAGTATTTCTACCACTTCTGGCAGCAGCATTTGTGAACGAATTGTGGTTTTTGATGATGGCACAAAATACACCTTTACTGGAAGTGACCCTTGGACCTTATGCCATTCTTTTCAAGATCCTGCCGGTGGAACTTATGGTTTGACCTTACAAGTAATAGATTGCAGTGGATGCACAACCACAGTAAGACAAAATGCAATAGCTGTAGTTTTGCCATCAATGGGACTTTCTTTTACAAGCCTACAACCCAAACGCTGCGACAGTGTGCAAATGTGCTTAACCAACAAGTCGCTTATTCCCTTAGACAGCATCACATCATTTAAATGGCAATGGGGTGATGGAACGCAAACTTCCGGAAATAGAAACACGCCTAATTTATGGCGAGCTGGTGTTAATGGCGGAATCTGCCATTGGTTCTATGTGCAAGGTCCTAATGCTGGTGGATTTACCACAAGACTTTCCGTTACAGACAATTTTGGATGTAGAGACACTTTCTACTATGCCAATTCAGCCACCAACCTCATCATCAATCCGCAAATAATAGCCGATTTTGATTCGGTGTGTTATGCCAATGCAACGGTTAAATTTAAACTTAAAGATGGTCCTGTTTTACAAGGTGCCAATCCGCTTTATACTTTCGAATTACCTTCAATTCCTAACAATATTTCTAGAGCATGGGAAGGTACACATACCTTTAAATCTTTAGGTCCGCAAAAAATTAACTTCTCGTTTACCCATCCAATTCCTGGTTGTGGCAAAACGATTTCAGATACCATTTTGGTTCTAGGTCCGCAATCAATTATTGAAGGTTCTGCATTACAAGGTATGGATTATATGCCTGCTGATAGAACCTACCAATGCACCATCAAAGACACGGTAGGATTTTTCAACTTTTCTAAATTCTACCACAATGACAAAAAGTTTGCTGACGACGACAGCACGCTGATTGGCGGTGGTTTTAATGCACCTTTGGTACATGCTTTTGGCAATACCCAAAATTCTCTTAAAGCCAGCAAACAAAACAGAGGCAATTCTTGCGTAGACCGTATATGGGATTTCGATGACATCTATTGTGAACAGTGTACAACCGATACCAAAAACGGCATCAATGTAGACAAAAACTGCAGATACAGTAAAGACTCCTTGCCTAAACATTGGTTTACCCCTTGGGATGAAGTTTACGAACGCAGCTTTATCACCAAGCCTTATAAAATATTTAGATACAGTGTAGACTCAGGTTATGCCTATAGTAAGAACTTATGGGCCAACGATTCTATAGCCATAGTGCGCGACACCATTGTGTATTACGGCGACAATGCCTTGGCAACAAAGACCAAAGATTCATCGGTATACAAAGGACTTAAGAAGGTTAAAGTCCCTTCAAGCATTAATGGTCCATCGAATACGTATTTTGCCAAACCAGCGCGCCTGTACCTTGCAAACCGCGATACCATTTGGGTAAACTTAAACAATGGTTTTCCAAGCATTCGCTACATTGGACCAAGGTATGTAAACATACAAGCTAACTCGAATGTTATTGTACAATGGGGTGGTAAAAAAGTGTACTACAATGTGTGGGTTGAATATATACAAGACACCATAGCTACCCATTTAACTGCTGGTAAAAAAGTATTTAAAACCATGCTTAATCCTGCCATTAAACCCGGCGATAGCATCAGCCCAGCAGCACATAGACAAAGGTTTTATGCAAGCGAAGATGTGCGTTGTTACAAAGTAAAATTAACCCAAAAAGACATTTGTCATCCTATGGCTTGTGCAAGTGAGGTGGTAAAAGCGCTATCATTGTTCCCAGCCAATTCTAAACACTTAAGAAAAAAAGGTGTTCAATGTTTAGGGGGTAGCAGCGATGCCTATGGTGTCACATTTATATTGGATGATGCCAAAGCAGGTTGCTCAAACACTTGGGCTGAGATAAACTTTGACACCGATAAAAATCCGAATGCATGGCAAACAGCCATTGGCAAAAACTTAAGTCCCGGAAATATTTCTATGGGTGGCTTGCCTCCAGTAAATCCGCCTTACCAAGTACCAATTCCTGGTTATCAATACAACGGTGCACCAGGGAATGAATTCTCAAAAACCTATCAGCTTTCTGATCTTTCCGACACCATCAAAGGCTATGTAAACGTGGGACTAATTCTGGGCAACGGTATATGGGACAATGGCAATTACCCGAGTTCTTGTGTTGACACCACCTATTACCCTAATTTTTTAAGATTCCCAATACTCGACAACAGCTTTGAAATTGTCAATGTAAAAGAAGGAAATGATTTTACTAAAATATGTAAAAACCAAACCATAGCCTTATCCATTGGCAAACAAAACAAAAGCGATATTGAACAAGTTGGTCAAATTTGGTATACCTTAGGTTCAGGCCAATCTGGTAAATACTACAAGGAAAACAGATACTATAGAGTACTTGAAAATTATCTAAGAAACCAAGTGGTACCTGGAAATCCAGGCTTTTTAATGGATTATTTACAAGTAGTAAAATATGAAATCAAAGACCAGATAAAAACTATTGACAGCGTTTATATTCCCATTGCAAAAATAAATGCTTGGCACCAAGAGGCCGATGTGTCTGAAGTGTTCAATGAATTCAAATTGCGCTGCGCTTCTTATGGATTAGACCTATACCAAATGAGCCAGGCAGAGATTGCACGCTATATTTGGAATGGTGTTGGAACCATTGGCAAAGCATATACCAATTCACGCGGATTTATAGACACCACTGGCATAGGCAGTAAAATTATTTTTAATACAGTGGTTGACAATAAAACCACTTTACATTTCAAAGACACCAGCCTTTTGCCTTTAGACAAAACATTGTCTTGGAACAACAAACAGAGCAATGCATACAGCTTCAAAGTGAAAGACAATGGCTTGTATCGTGCGTATATACAGGTTATTTCCAAAAACCCTAAGCACTGTACTTCGGAGATCCTTTCAGCTAAAAAAATAATAGTCGGCTTTTATGGTGAAATGAATTATTCTGACACCATTATCTGCCATGGCCAACAGATTACGGCTTCACCTCAGTTTAGATACTTTGAAGTATTCCCTGAAATAACATTTAGAATGACCGACCCAGTAGATTATTGGAGAGATAGAATAACTGAAGCTGGAAATGTGAACCGTGAAGGATACACCCGCCACGATTTGAACAAAGACGACGATGGCACAAACGTACGCTCTACCTTTGGTGGATTCCCATATAGCATGACAGGTTTGGACAATGCACAGCAACAAAGATTAATATTGGCTGGCGGAACTGGCAGCGTTTATTACAACAAAGATACTGGCGCGGCTTACCTAATTCGCACTGCTGTGTCTGATTCAACAGGTTGCTTAGACACCATCCCACAATATGTTTATACCACAGCAGCAAGAGCGCATTTCCATCTTGACCAAACTAGACCACAGTGTAATACCATCATCGAATTGTTCGACTCTTCATATATTATCGATCCATTGTTGGCAAAGACCGGCAAGGCCACAGATAAAATTATTAAATGGTCGGTAAATTGGGGTGATAAAACAGATGGTGCAAGTTTCTTTAATTCTTTGCCAAACAGCATAGGACATGCTTATCCGAAAAATGGATATTACACCATACGTTGGACGGTAGAAACTGAATTGGGTTGTACATCTGTAGATTCAACTAGAATATATATTCCTGGCCCTACAGCACTGTTTGATACCGCTAAAGGACAAAGCTATTGCACCTTCAAAAAATTATACTTTAAAAATCAAAGTAAATACAGTCGAAAAGATTCATGTATATGGATATGGGATTTTGGTGACAATACTTTCGAAACACAAAAAGATACCGTTACCAATGCCGCCGATACCATGGGACATGTGTATCCAAATGCTGGAACCTATTCTGTTAAAATGACTTTATTTTATCAGTTGTTTAATGGTAAGTCATGTTCTGTGTCCTACCCTGATACCAGCTTAGGGCAAGCCCCAATGTTAGTAACAATTGAAAAATGCTCAGGAACATCAATTGCTAGCAATGCTTTAAGCAATAATGTAAAATTGTATCCTAATCCTGCATTGAATAAGGTGAATATCGACTGCAAAGAAAAGACCGATATATTGATATATGACAGCCGTGGCGTCTTGGTAGATGAAATTACTTGCGAGGGACTTAAAACCTTCGATTTAAAATACCTAGGCACCGGATTGTATTTCTTTATCAGCAAAGAAAATCAATTGTTGGGCAAACTGATTGTCGAGTAAGACATTGAAACTTAAAGCCCCGTTTTGCCCCTGATAGCAGCGGCAGGACGGGGCTTTTTGGCGCTGTGATTTTGCTGCCATAGCAAAGCGCACGGCAGTAAGCTCTTGCTAGGCAAAGCAAACACCAGCCAAAAGCATCCGTACTAGAGTGGATAGCAGGAATAGGCCCTTAAAAATGCTAAAATTTTGTGCAAATGAACTCTACAAATTGTA
>JAOASJ010000037.1 GCA_030158725.1 Bacteroidia bacterium | reverse complement strand
AACAGGAGGAGTAAGTGCTAAGCGAAACGAAGTGTAGTGTTCTCTAGAACTTGCGAGGACTCCAACAACATGTATCACATTTTTAGAAAACGAGTTTTTTTACGCCAATTTTGTCTTAATCACCTCCACCTCATGGTCTTTGCCATAAAGGAAAATGTCTAGCCAAAGTTTGATGATTTCGCTGCTGTTGTTTTCTATGAGTTTGGTAAAAGAAGAGAAGTCTTCAGCATCCAATTCGTTTTCGCCCATTATATGTTTGGGTGCATCCATTAAACCATCTGAAAAACCAATACTAAACGTGCTAAAGCGATTGCCTCTATGCGCCAGCAATAATATAGGTAAGCTGGCTTCTTTTTTAAAACTGATGATTAATCCGTAGTAATCATATATAGGTTTCATGGGTTTGGCGAAAGGCCAACAAATTTAATCAATTATTTAACAAAGTATCAAGTCATATTTTTGTCAAAAATCAGGATGTTTTCAATTTGACTGAAGTCTGTATTTTAATTCCAGTCCAACTACATAATGACGTGTTAATCCCTCAGGTCGGGTTTTGCGCACGATCAATGGTTGGGCAAATCGGAAACTCAGTTCAAAGTTTTTGTTGATGCTATACGTTCCACTAACAGCATAGTTCAAGGTTAAGCCTTTCGATCCATGCACCGCGTAGGAGGCAGTATTGTTGATGTCATACACCCTGTCGTGTAATAAGTGGTATACGGCTATAAGTCCCGCGTTGGCTTGGAAGCGTTTGCCTATAGCCACACTGCGGTCTATGCGCAACAAAGCATCTGGTCTACGCATCAGTTTGTTGGAAGTAAAATAAGCAGAGGCATTCGGTGTGTTTTGGGCTATGCTGGCCTCAAAATTGTTTTTGTTGAATTGCACTATGGGCATTTGAAATCCGAGTGCAAAGCGCCAAACTTTTTTATAGCGGGCATCTGCACCCAATAAAATATCGTGGGTGCCCAAACTGGTTTGGTAAACCATTGGCAAAGCCATCATCATGGTATTGTTGGCGGGCAATTGAATTTCAAACGCTTTATCAGCGGCATTGACACCCAATTTGAAACCTAAAGTGTAGTTGATTGACCAATCGTTTTTCTGATAATATTGGTAAGTAAAACTGGCAGATATATCACCTAAACCTTGGGTGTTTGCCAAATTTCCTTGCGTAAATATATAGGGCAATTTTAATTGAACCTGGGCTTTTTTAAACAACGATTTGCTGATTTCAATTTGCGAATTATAGACCTTCACATTCTGTTCGGCACTGCCCAAAGTTTGGTTGATGGCGAATGAAAATTTATCAAATGCTTGATCCTTTTTAAGGGAAGATCCTAAGGTGCAAATTCCAGCATCACTGCAACCTTGTGCAGGTAATTTTTCAATAACAGATATTAATAGAACAATATACAAAATTTTTTTCATTTCACAAAAATACAGACTTAAAAGCAGTTTTTTTAGCCCAACTGAAATAAAACGAGTCAAATATGAGGCTCAAAAAAAGATGGTTTAAGTAACTGAATAACAAATAATTATACAGCAATTAAAAAATAATTATCAACAAAGTGGAGAAAAGTGGAGAAAAGTGGATTTTTTGATTTTATTTTACAAAATTATTTACAGAACCTAAATGGCACGGTTTATCGGAGAGTTTGAATGCAAAATTGACAGCAAGGGTAGAATTATCTTGCCGGCGAAGCTGCGTTTGCAAATTCCGGACAAAGAAGCCAAGGCCATGGTGATAAATCGCGGATTTGAGAAGTGTTTGGTTTTGTACACTTCGGCCGATTGGGCAATGGAAACTGAAAAATTGCAGGTCTTGAACGATTTTAACCGAACCGCTAGAAAGTTTATCCGCCAATTTAACAACGGTGCCAACATCGTCCCAATCGATACCAGCAGCAGGATAAACATTCCAAACAATTTGATAGAATATGCCTCATTGCAAGGCGACATAATCATATCTTGTTACAACCACAAGATAGAGATTTGGGATAAGAAACATTACGAAGAGGAATTGAAGTTTGACGACCAAGAATTCTCTCGTATGGCAGAAGAGTTAATGGGCGACGGCGCTCCAATAAACATCGGATTTAAAAACGACAACAATGACAACTGAGGTGTACCATTTACCAGTGATGTTGAATGAGTGCATTCAGGGTCTTAATATTAAAGAAGACGGTGTTTATGTAGACGTGACCTTTGGTGGTGGCGGACATTCAAAAGAGATTTTAAAACACTTAGGTCCTAAAGGAAAACTTTACGCCTTCGACCAAGATTCAGACGCCGTTGGCAATTTACCCGACGATGAGCGCTTGGTGTTTATCAACCACAACTTTAAATACATCAAACAATTTTTGCAGTATTTAAAAGCTTTGCCGGTGGATGGTATCTTGGCTGATTTAGGCATTTCGTCTCACCAAATTAACGAAGCCGAAAAAGGTTTTGCCCACCGCTTGGGTGGCGATTTGGATATGCGCATGGACCGTAAGTCGGGCCTTAAAGCAAGTGATGTCGTTAATACCTATTCTGAAAAAGAATTGTTAAGGGTTTTTAACACCTATGGTGAAATTAAAAATGCTTACAAATTGGTGTTGTTGATTATAGAAAAACGCAAAACCAGTCCTGTTACAACCATAGAAGAATTTAAAGAAGCCATTCGCACCTGCATACCAGGGAAAGAAGAGAGCAAATATTTATCACAGGTTTTTCAAGCCCTTCGCATTGAAGTGAATGAAGAGATGAAGGCCTTGGAAAGTTTATTGGAAAATTCAGCTGCCGTATTGGCCAAAGGTGGTCGCTTGGTGGTAATGAGCTACCATTCTCTAGAAGATAGAATGGTGAAAAATTTTATCAATTCTGGCAATGTAGCGGGCAATGTAGAAAAGGATTTTTTTGGAAATAAAACTGAGGTTTTTAAATCGGTGACCAAGAAACCAATTATTCCAAGTGATGAAGAGATAGATAGAAATAGAAGATCGAGAAGTGCAAAATTAAGGATAGCAGAAAAGATTTGAACCAGTTTAAGCCAAATACCATTAAACCTGAAAAAGGCAATGTAAGTGCTGCGAGTGAACAGGCTGATGAAATGCTTAAAAAGGCTAGCGATTTTTCATTCTTTATCGACAAAGATAATTTAAGCAAATTGTTGCCTCCAATTTTTATGGCGGTTGGAATTATTGCGGTTTACATAGCACTTTCACATTTTCATGTAAAGAGCTTAAAAGAAAAAGAAGTACTAAAAAGTGAATTGATAGAGCTGCGTTCTGAATACATCAGTGTAAAAAGTAGTTTGATGAAACAAAGCAACCAAAGCAGTGTTGCCAAACGCTTGAGCACCGAGGGAATAAAAGAGTTGCGCACGCCGCCAATGATTATAGAGAAAGACATTAAAAAGTGAATTTAAAAAAAGCCATATTGCTCAGATCATGGATTGCCTTTTTTATGGTAATCCTTTTGGCATGTGCTGTTATTTGGCAGATAGTTGATTTGCAATTCACTAAAAAAGCAAAGTACACAGCAATCAGTTTGGCCCAAAGCACCAAATGGAGAGAAATTCAAGCTTCACGTGGAAATATTTATGCTGAAGATGGCAGCTTATTGGCCACCAGCATTCCTAAATATGAATTGAGATTGGATACCAAAGTTGAAACCATTACCAATGAGTACTTTAATTCTAATGTGGACATATTAGCCAATAATTTGGCCTTGAAATTTACCGACCGTACGAATTTAGAATGGCGCAATTATTTGGTTGATGCCAGAAGAAAAGGCGAACGCTATTTATTGATTAAACGCGACGTCGATTATTTAACGGTTAAAGATTTAATGGAATGGCCAATTTTCAAAGTTGCGAAAGATAAAATTGGTGGCTTAATTAAAATTGAAAAGTTTAAACGCGAAATCCCTTTTGGATTTTTGGCCATGAGAAGTATAGGTTACACCAACCAATCGGGGACCAAAATTGGCTTAGAAGGTTCATACGATTCAGTGCTTTCTGGAACGGTTGGTAAGCGTTTGGAACAAAGAATTTATGGCGGTGTTTGGAAGCCAGTAGACAACAGTGCTGAAATGGAACCGCGCAATGGTTTTGATGTTTACACCACCATTGATATCAATATTCAAGACGTTGCTGAAAATGCTTTACAACAATGTTTGTTGGCCAATCAAGCTTCACACGGTTGTGCTGTGTTAATGGAAGTGAAAACGGGTGCGATTAAAGCAATTGCAAATTTGAAACGCAATGCAGACAATACCTGCAGTGAGGCTGAAAATTATGCAGTCAATGAATTTAGCGATCCTGGAAGTACCTTCAAATTAGTTAGTGCCTTAGCGCTTTTGGAAAGTAAAAGTATTAAGCTTGAAGACACCATTGATATTGAGTGGGGAGCAACCACCTTTGGAGATTTGAAAATGGTTGATGCCCACGGTTCTCCTTTCAAAAAAATAAATTTCCAATACGCATTTGAAAATTCAAGTAACGTTGGTATTGCCAAATCGGTACAAAAATATTTTAAAAATAGACCCGAAGCATTCTTGCAATATGCCTTCAATTTGGGCCTTAACAAACCATTGCTTTTTGACATCAAATCGACCAGAAAGCCTTTGCTTAAAAACACCAAGGATAAAACATGGAGCAATGCAACTTCATTGCCATTTATGAGCATAGGCTATGAGATGGAATTAAGTGCGCTTCAAATTTTGTCGGTTTATAATACCATAGCAAATAACGGAACCATGGTTAAACCATACATGGTTAGTGAGGTTAAAGAATTTGGTAAAATCATCCAAAAGAATGAGACCAGTATTTTAAATGAGAAAATCTGTAGCGATGAAACCATTAAACTTCTGAAGAAATTATTGGAAGGTGTGGTTGAAAATGGTACAGGTAATAAGTTAAAAGGATTGGCCTATAAGGTGGCTGGCAAAACGGGTACTGCTCAGAAAGCTTCAAGCAATGGCTACGACAAGAGTGCGCACAAAGCGTCATTTGTTGGGTATTTCCCAGCAGACAATCCGAAGTACAGTTGTATCGTGGTGATTAACGACCCAACGGCTGGCGACTACTATGGTGGTTCAGTTGCTGGGCCAGTTTTTAGAGAAATAGCGGACAAGGTTTACAGCACGAATATTTCTTTACACAAACCCATTAAGCGTTTAGCAACACCTTCAATGCCTAAAGTAAAAAATGGCAATAGAAGTGATATAAAATTTGTGTTAAACCATATTGGCATTAGCAGCCATCAGATAATTGGAAGTGCAGAATCAGAATATGTTAGAAGTTCTGCAAGCATACAATCATTGAATTTGAAAGAAATTCCTACCGATGTGAATTTGATTCCTGATGTGGTGGGAATGGGCTTAAAAGATGCTGTATATTTATTAGAAAACAGAGGCGTAAAAGTAATCGTTGAAGGTTATGGAACCATTAGGTTTCAATCGATACCTGCAGGCACACGAACCCGCAAAGGCAATATTATTTATTTGAGATTAAACCCATGAGTAAATACCTAAACGATATCGCCCATTATACTGGTATTAAAGAAATACTTGGCAACTCCAATGCTGTGGTTAAAACCTTGGTTTTAGATTCTAGACAAGTGGGTGAAGATGCTTTGTTTTTCGCAGTTAAAGGCAGCAGCGTTGATGCCCATCAATTTATCCCTAAAGCAATTGCCGATGGTGCCAGCGTTATTGTGTGCAGCGATTTGCCTAAAGAATTGCACGACAATGTTAGCTATGTTTTGGTTGACGATGTGCAACAATCTGTTGGTTATTTTGCCTCTGAATTTTACGAGAAACCATCTGAGAAAATGACTTTGGTGGGTGTAACAGGTACCAATGGTAAAACCAGTACCTGTACCATGTTGTACAATCTATTTACTTCACTGGGATATACCTGTGGTCTTATCAGTACGGTTGAATATATTATTGGAAAAACAACTTACACCAGCACCCATACAACACCTGATCCAATACGCTTGAATGCTTTGATGCAAGAAATGCAAGAAGCTTCATGCACCTATTGTTTTATGGAAGTAAGTTCACATGCTGTGGTGCAAGGACGCATCAATGGTTTGCATTTCGCAGGAGGTGTATTCACCAATATTACCCACGACCATTTAGACTACCACGGAACATTCGATAACTACATAAAAGCAAAGAAAAAATTCTTTGACCAATTGCCAGTTGATGCCTTTGCATTGACCAATAAAGACGACCGCAACGGACAAATCATGTTGCAGAATTCTCCTGCAGCCCGCTACACCTATGCCTTGCAATCGGCAGCCGATTTTACCTGCAAAATATTGGAGAGTGATTTCGAAGGTCTCTTGTTAAAAATAGAATCTGAAGAAACTTGGTTTGCCCTCATTGGTAAATTCAATGCCTACAATTTATTGGCTGTTTATGCCACTGCATTTTTATTGGGCATAGACCGTTTTGAAATATTGACCCACTTGTCAAAACAAGGCAGAGTTAATGGAAGGTTTGAAGTGTACAGAAGTCCAAAAGGCGTTATTGGTATAGTTGACTATGCACACACACCAGATGCTTTAGAAAATGTGTTAAGCACCATTCAACATATACGCACAGGCAATGAACAACTGCTGAGCATCGCAGGATGTGGAGGCAATAGAGACAAAGAAAAACGCCCAGTGATGGGAAAGGTTGCTGCACGTATGAGTGATAAAGTAATTTTCACCAGCGACAACCCAAGGAATGAAGATCCAAATGCCATTATTGAAGACATGCAAAATGGGGTTGATCCTTTAGATTATAAAAAGGTTTTAAAAATCACAGACCGCAAGGAAGCCATTAAAACTGCCGTGATGTTGAGCAAACCCAAGGACATTATTTTATTGGCTGGAAAAGGCCACGAGACTTACCAAGACATTAACGGCATCAAACATCCATTTGATGACAGACAAATATTAATCGACATTTTTAAAGAGAATTAAACAGATGTTATACCATTTTTTTACATACCTCGACAAGCACACCGATATCTGGGGATTGGGTGTTTGGAAATACCTAACATTTAGAATGGGATTGGCAATGATTTTATCGCTAACCATTTCAGCGGTATTTGGTAAACGTCTAATCAATGCCCTACACAAATTGCAGGTTTCAGAAACCATACGCGATTTGGGTTTACAAGGTGAAGAAAGCAAAAAAGGAACTCCTACTATGGGTGGTTTAATTATGCTGGGCGCCATTTTGATTCCTACCTTACTATTGGCTCGATTAAACAATGTCTATGTATTGTTGATGATAGCCGTAACGATATTAACTGGTTTAATTGGATTTATAGACGACTACATTAAAGTATTCAAAAAAGACAAAGAAGGTTTGTCAGGTCGTTTTAAAATATTGGGTCAAATTATCGTTGGTTTGGTGGTCGGATTAACCCTGTATTTCAATCCCGCAGTTGTGGTAACCGAGCATTATAAAGCAAGAGAAATAGCGGCATTGAATATTGACACCACGCATTTGTCAACCCGCATTATACAAGGTGAAAAGATCTATTACCAAAACGAAAAAACATTAAAAACCACCATACCATTCTTTAAGTTTTCTGAATTCGATTACCATAAGATTTCAGACTTTTTTGGAATGGGTTCTAAGTATGCTTGGATAGTATATGTATTGGTTGTTATATTCATCATTACAGCAGTTTCAAACGGTGCAAATATTACCGATGGAATTGATGGTTTGGCCGCAGGAACATCCGCTATAATTGGAACCACTTTAGGTCTGTTTGCCTTTATTTCTGGTAACATATTATTGGCCGATTACTTAAACATTATGTACATCCCTTTCTTAGGAGAGCTGTTTGTATTTGCTGGTGCCTTTGTGGGAGCTTGTATAGGATTTTTATGGTACAACAGTTACCCAGCACAAGTATTTATGGGTGATACAGGAAGTTTGATGTTGGGCGGTGTGATAGCTGCATTGGCTATTATCGTGCGCAAAGAACTATTGATACCAATACTGTGTGGGATATTCTTAGTAGAAAACTTAAGTGTGATGATACAAGTAAGTTACTTTAAGTACACCAAGAAAAAATATGGAGAAGGCAGACGTGTGTTTTTAATGTCGCCAATTCACCACCATTTTCAAAAGAAAGGATTTCATGAAGCAAAGATTGTAACACGTTTTTGGATCATCGGCATATTGCTCGCTGTATTGAGCATTATAACATTAAAATTAAGATAATTAGTGGCAAAGAGAATCGTTATATTAGGTGGAGGTGAAAGCGGTGCTGGATGTGGAATCTTAGCGCTTAAGCAAGGCTTTGATGTTTTTGTTTCAGACAGTGGTATGCTTAAAGAAAAGTATTGCCAAGAATTGGATGCAGCAAAAGTTTCATACGAGCAAGGCAAACACACTGAAGAACTAATTCTCAATGCAGATGAAATCATAAAAAGTCCAGGAATTCCAGACAAAGCGGATATCATTAAAAAGGCTAAAGCACTTAATATTCCTATTATTTCTGAAATAGAATTTGCCAGCCGTTACACCACTGCAAAGCATTTGGCTATTACTGGTACCAATGGCAAAACCACCACAACAATGTTGTGTTACCACATTCTGCAAAAAGCAGGTTTTAATGTGGGCTTAGGTGGCAATGTTGGTAAAAGCTATGCACGACAAGTTGCGGAAGAAAATTTCGATTACTATGTTTTAGAGTTGAGCAGTTTTCAGCTTGACAACACCTATACCTTCAGACCGGATATTGCTATTTTGTGCAATATAACGCCTGACCATTTGGACCGTTACAATTACGAGTTCCAAAACTACATCGATTCTAAATTTAGAATCGCAATGAACCAAACCAAGGACGATTACTTTATTTATTGCGCAGATGATGAAGTAATGGTTTCCAATCTTGCTACCCACAAAATAGACGCTAAAAAATTACCTTTTTCATTCGGAAAAGTAATGGAAGAAGGCGCTTATGTGGTAGACAAAGAATTCAATTTATTAGATAATCAATCAACAACCCCAAACAATATACTCACTATGTTTATCAATGATTTCGCCCTGAAAGGCATTCACAACAGTTACAACAGCATGGCTGCTGCTATTGCAGCCAACGTTCTAAACATCAGAAAAGATGTTATTAGAGAAAGTTTAATCGACTTTCAAAATGTAGAACACAGATTGGAATACGTAGCCTCTGTAGGTGGCGTAGAATTTATTAACGACAGCAAAGCAACCAATGTTAATTCAACTTGGTATGCGCTAGAAAGCATGGACAAACCAGTGGTTTGGATCGTGGGTGGTGTCGATAAAGGAAACGATTATACCGCGTTATTACAATTGGTAAAAGACAAGGTGAAAGTAATCGTATGCCTAGGAACCGACAACCACAAAATACATGAAGCATTTGGTAAAGACGTAGACTTAATGCTTAACACCAGTTCAGCTGAAGAAGCTGTTCATGTGGCGAAGCGCTTTGCTTCTAAAGGCGATGTGGTGCTATTGTCACCAGCATGTGCGAGTTTCGATTTGTTCGCTAACTACGAAGATAGAGGCTGGCAGTTTAAAGCTGCAGTTAAGAATTTGTAAGAATTCTAATTTATCTTTTTGGTAAATCAAGTTGACTATTTTTAAATCGATAATGTAATGACATGCAATGCAGTTAGGTAGGTTAAAGTTTAGGGGTGACCAGTATATCTGGTTTGCAGTGTTTTTACTATCGCTGTTGGGACTGCTTGCTGTATATAGTGCAACGGGGTCTTTGGCATTTAAAAAGCAACATGGAAATACCGAGTATTTTGCTATTCGACATGTGATGTTCCTGTTTGGGGGATTCTTTCTCATGTACTTTTTCCATTTATTGGATTACAAATATTTTTCGCGGATATCGCAAATGGCGGTGGGGGTAGCCATAGTTTTGTTGATATTAACCCTCATTTTTGGTAACGACATTAACGATGCGAAAAGAACTATAACGGTTTTCGGTGTAACGTTTCAGAGTAGCGACTTTGCCAAGTTTGCGCTCATTATGTTTATTGCGCGTTACCTCTCGAAAAACCAAGAGGACCTTAATTCTTTGAAAGGCTTTATCGTCATCATTACCTATATAACAGTCATCTGTTTATTGATTATGCCGGAAAATTTAAGTACGTCTATTGTCTTGTTTTTAACCTGTACAATACTGCTATTTATAGGCAATGCAAGATTGAGGCATTTGGCCTTATTGGCGGGTGTGTTTTCTGTGGTGGCATTAATTGGCGCTGGGGTTTTGTTAAAAACACCTGACAGCATTTTGCCAGGAAGGGCGGCAACTTGGAAGGCAAGGATAGAAAATTTTAGAGGTTCAGATTCATCAGAAAGTTTTCAAACCACTCAGGCAAAAATTGCCATAGTAGGTGGAGGACTTACAGGTAAAGGGCCAGGTAAAGGCGAGCAAAGTGCTTACTTACCGCACCCATATTCAGATTTTATTTTCGCCGTAATTATTGAAGAATACGGTTTGTTGTTCGGTGGTTTAACCGTTATCGGATTGTATTTACTTATATTGTTTAGGTCGATTCGTATAGTGCTTAAAAGTCCAAAGGCCTTCGGAGCACTCTTGGCGGTTGGATTGGCCTTTAGTATGGTCTTGCAAGCATTCATACACATGGCCGTAGCAACAAGTTTGTTTCCCGTTACAGGATTAACACTTCCGTTAATTAGTATGGGGGGAACAAGTATTATTTTCACCAGCGCAGCATTTGGGGTATTGCTCAGTGTAAGCCGTTCGGTTGAAGAACAAGATCAAAATCCAGAAGAGGAGAAAGGAGGGGTAAATGCCAATTAAAGTGGTAATATCCGGAGGAGGAACAGGTGGGCATATTTTCCCAGCCATAGCTATTGCCAATGAAATTAAACGCAGGCATGCAGATGCTGATATTTTATTTGTAGGGGCAAATGGAAGAATGGAAATGGAAAAAGTGCCGTTGGCAGGGTATAAAATTATTGGTTTGCCCATTGCAGGCCTTCAAAGAAAATTAACATTATCAAACTTGATATTGCCTTTTAAGGTAATTAAAAGCTTTTTAATGGCACGTAAGATTGTTAAAGATTTTAAACCTGATGTGGCCATAGGCGTTGGAGGTTATGCGAGTGCAACTTTGATTTACGCAGCATCAACTTGCAAAGTGCCAGTCTTAATTCAAGAGCAAAACTCTTATGCAGGATTAACCAATAAATTGCTATCAGGTAAAGCGGCCAAAATTTGTGTGGCTTATCCTGGAATGGATAAATATTTTCCAAGTAATAAATTGGTGGAAACAGGAAATCCTGTGCGTGCGGAAATTTATTCAGCTTTAAGTATGGATAAAAATACTGCAAAAAAGAGTTTGGGATTTAGTGAAAATCAAGCTTTGGTTTTGGTCATAGGTGGTAGCTTGGGTGCAAGAACCATCAATTTGGCGGTGCAAGAAAATATTGCAAAATTATCAAGCAATAAAATTCAAGTTTTATGGCAAACGGGTAAAAACTATACGGCCGATACCCAAGGTTTGGAAGGAATTAAAGCTTCCGTTTTTATTCAGGATATGGCAACGGCTTATGCAGCGGCAGATGTTGTTGTGTCGAGGGCTGGAGCAATTTCAGTAAGTGAATTAAGCTTGTTAAATAAAGCAAGTATTTTGATACCTTCACCCAATGTGGCAGAAGACCATCAGACTAAAAATGCCAAGGCACTTTCGAGTAAGGGTGCGGCGATTTTAGTGACCGATGCGGATGCTAAATCAAACTTGTTTGCTACCCTTCAAAGCCTTTTGAACGATGGGGCAAAACAAGATGAACTACGTGCGAATTTAAAAGCCTTTGCTAAGCCAAATGCGCTTGTGGAAATTGTAAATGAAATAGAAAAACTTTTATTATGAATATCAGCGAACTAAAAACAGCTTATTTTCTCGGTATTGGTGGCATTGGCATGAGTGCAATTGCGCGCTATTTCAAAGCCATTGGAATAGATGTTCACGGCTATGATAAAACACGAAATGAATTTTCTAAGCAATTGGAATCTGAAGGATTTATTATCCATTATTCAGAAGACATTGATGCCATTCCAGCTGAGGTAATCTCTGGGGAAAATTCTATTGTTATATACACCCCTGCAGTTCCTAAAGACCATAAAGAATTTAAGTTTATTGCCTCTAAAAAAATACCCATGTACAAACGTGCAGAGGTATTGGGCATGATATCTAGAAATTGCTATACCATTGCTGTTGCAGGCACCCATGGCAAAACAACAACCAGCAGCATGATTGCGCATATGTTGAATGAAAGTGGTGTTAATTTCACCGCATTTTTAGGTGGAATTAGCAGCAATTTTAACAGCAATTATTTTCATAAAGAAGACGGCGTATCGCTGTTTACACAAAATATTATGGTGGTAGAAGCCGATGAATTTGACCGTTCATTTTTACAATTATCACCAGACATCGCTATTGTTACTTCAACGGATGCCGACCATTTAGATATCTACGGAGAAGCTGAAGAAGTGAAGAAATCATTTGTTGAGTTTGTAAATAAATTGCAACACAATGGGATTGCTATTTTGAATGACCAACTCGATTTGGAATACAATGGAAATTGCATTCGCTATGGCAAAGAAAGTGAATCAGCAGCCCAGTATTCAGCTATAAAAATTGAAGACCATCATTTTTGTTTTGATTACAATTTCAAAACCAATTCAGCGCGTATTTTAAACGCATTGCCAGGCTTTCACAACATAGAAAATGCATGTGCTGCCATTACGGCTTGTTTGTCATTGAAATTACCGCTTAAACCATTGGTAGAAGCTGCTGGTAATTTTAAAGGTGTTAAACGCCGATTTGAAACAATTTTTAGCAATGAACAGTATACTGTAATTGACGATTATGCCCACCATCCAACAGAGTTAAGGGCATGTATCAATTCAGTAAAAGAACTGTATCCTGATAAAAAATTAACGGGTATTTTTCAACCACATTTGTTCTCTAGAACACGCGATTTTGCCGACGATTTTGCCGCTGCTTTAGACCTTTTGGATACTTGTTGGTTATTGGATATTTACCCTGCTAGAGAATTGCCAATTGAGGGTATAAATTCAGAATATTTAGCCTTTAAAATGCAAAAAAATCCTTTGCTTATGGCTAAGGAAAATGTGCTTAAAAACTTACAAGTTGAAAAACCAGAATTGCTTTTAATTGTGGGTGCTGGAGATATTGATCAATTGATTAAACCGATTAAAGAATTGTATGAGAAAGCTAATTGAATGGATAAAAAGCAATAAGCATTGGAACTTGGTATTGTGGATAGCAATAGCCTGTTTCTTGGTGCTTGTTTTTTTCAACATTCAAGGCAAAGAAGATCAATTAACGGTTAAAGAAATTGAAGTAAAAATTGAACCAAAAGAAGAATTGGCTTTCATAGATAGTATTACTGTTTTGTCCATTATGAAGGGTGCCGATTCGTCGCAAAACATCATGGGCAGTCAACAAAAAAGTTTGAAATTGGACATCATGGAAGCGGCATTGGAAGCTTATCCATTTATCGATAAGGCAGATATTTCACTTGACTTGTCGGGCAAGCTCATTGTAAAAATCATTCAAAGACAGCCTTTGCTCAGAATTATCAGCAATAAAGGCCAAAGCTACTATGTAGCAAAAAATGGATATAAAATGCCCCTACATGAAGGCTTTGCACCAAGGGTAATTATTGCCAATGGAAACATAGCTGAAACCCTTGCTGATTCAGCGTTCTTACGCACTCAGATAAGCCGCGATTTATTGAAGATAGCAGACTGGTGTTACAACAATGAATTTTGGCAAGCACAAATTGAACAGCTCTATGTAGATAATTATATGGACATAATATTGATTCCTAAGGTAGGAAATCATACTATTGTATTTGGTTCTGCCGACCACATCGAAGAAAAATTCGAAACGCTGAAGACCTTTTACTTTAAAGGTTTGAACGCAGTAGGATGGGATCAATACAAAAAAATAAATCTCAAATACGAAGGACAAATCGTTGCTGAGAAAAACGATAACTTGATAAATTCACAAACAACACAAACACAACCATAAAAATATCAGAAACGTATGTCAAATAAATTAATTGTAGGATTAGATATTGGAACCACTAAAGTATGCGCCATTGTAGGTCTAAAAAATGAGAATGGAAAAATCAACATTTTAGGTGTTGGTTCTAAACCTTCTTTGGGCGGTGTTATGCGTGGTGAGGTAACCAATATTGCCAAAACAGTTGATGCCATCCGTGGTGCTATTGAACAAGCTTCAAAATTATCAAATGTAGACATCGGCGCTGTTCACGTTGGTATTGCTGGAGAACACATTAAAAGTTTTCAGCAAAGTGGCGTGCGTATCCGCAAAAATTCTGAAACAGAAATCAGCAAAGAGGAATTGATTGAAATGAACAAAGAGCAATACCACATTGCTGTTGAACCAGGTTCAAAAATCATTCACGCATTTCCACAAGAGTATATCATCGATTCTAAATTTACCACCAAAGAACCAGAAGGAATGCCTGGTACCAAATTGGAATGCAAATACCACGTGGTAACTGGCCGTTTAAGTGCAGCAAAAACAATTGAAAAATGCGTTGAAAATGCTGGCTTAATTGCAACCGATGTCATAGTAGAACCAATCGCTTCAGCTTATGCAGTTTTAAGTGAAGAAGAACTAGAAACTGGAATTGCCATCATCGATATTGGCGGTGGAACAACCGACCTAGCCATATTCCACGGAGGTAAAATTAGACACACTGCCGTTATACCATTCGGTGGTGAAATAATCACCAGTGATATAGTTGATGCATTTGGAATTTTGCCAAAACAAGCAGAATTAATCAAGGTAAAATACGGACACGCGATTCCAGAAGGAACCCGCAGCAATGTGATTATAACTGTTGCTGGAATTGGCGACCGCAAAGCAAAACAAATCATGGAAAAAAATCTAGCCCACGTCATCAATGCACGTGTTAAGGAAATTTTGAACATGGTGAATGACGAAATTAAAATGTCAGGCTATAAAGACAAATTGAACTTAGGTGTTGTTTTAACTGGCGGTGGCGCACAGTTGAAAGACTTGAGCAATTTGGTTGAATTCACCCTTGGTTGCGAAGCCAAAGTAGGATTGCCTGATCCACACCTTGGTATTGGTTTGGTAGAAGAAGTTAGAAGTCCAATGTATGCTACTTGCATCGGTTTGGTCCTTAAAGGATTTGAAGACATGGAACCTAATCAAAATGAAAATACCCGCAAAATTAAAAAGGGTGATAAGAAACCTGAAGTAGAAGGTGGTGGTGTTTTCAGAAATCTTTTAGGTGGCTTAAAAAGCTGGTTAAGAGATGAAGACGGAATGAGTGATTTTAATGACAAATAAAATCACCAATACAAATATTAACGACGCTAAAAATCAACATATCTCACAACTGTATTTATTAAATCTTTAACATGAATTATTTCAAAGTAGAACTACCAAGAGAGCAGTCATCAATCATTAAAGTGATTGGTGTTGGTGGTGGCGGAAGCAATGCTGTAAGTTATATGTACAACAAAGGTATAAAGGGGGTAGATTTCTACCTTTGCAATACCGATGCACAGCATTTAGAAAAAAGCCCAGTACAAAATAAAATCCAGTTAGGGAGTACCTTAACCGAAGGCCTTGGTGCTGGAGGTGATCCTGCTTTTGGTAAAAAATGTGCACTTGAAAGCATCAATCAAATTGAAGATGCTTTAAAGCACAACACCAAAATGTTGTTCATCACCGCTGGTATGGGTGGCGGAACAGGTACAGGTGCAGCTCCAGTGATTGCTCAAAAAGCAAAACAAATGGGTATACTTACCGTTGGTATAGTAACCCGTCCTTTTTTAAATGAAGGTCCTGAAAAAGCCCGCAAAGCGGACCAAGGTATTGAAGACTTAAAACCTCATGTGGATGCTTTATTGGTGATTAGCAACCAAAGAATATTGCAAATGTATTCTAATCTTAGAATTACTGAAGCACTAGGAAAAGCAGATGATGTTTTATTTACTGCAGCAAAAGGTATTGCTGAAATTATTACAGTTGAAGGTCTTTTGAATGTTGACTTTAGAGATGTTAAAACAGCTTTAGAGAACAGCGGAAGAGCCATTATGGGTACAGGTGTTGCCATTGGTGATGACCGTGCCATGAATGCTTCTCAATTGGCTTTAGATTCTCCATTATTGGATGAAAACAGCATTGAAGGTTCTAAGCATATTTTAATCAATATCAGTTTTGGTAACGATGAACCTTATGCTTCTGAAATTGATGTGATCATTGCTTTCTTCCAACAGCAAGCAGGACAAAACGCAAATCTAAAATACGGCTTAACTAAAAACGATAATTTAGATAAAGAGATTGCAATTACATTAGTCGCAACTGGCTTTGACAACAGTGCAACAAATATTGTATTGACAGACGAAATTGAAGACGAAGGAAATATTGAAATTGATTTTAACGATGTTGAAACGGTAACATTTAATATTGATGCTAAACCAACCAGTGAAAGCGCTCCAATAAATGAAGGTCTATTTAGTTTTCCAATTAATGAAAGACCAAATCCAGTAGCTCCGCCAGAAGTTAAAGTTCAAAGAAATATTAATGATTTGGATACGCCTGCTTACTTACGTCAAAATGTAATTTTAGAAGAGCCACAAGCTGGTGTTGATATTTCCAATGTTTCATTAGAAGAAGATAAAGACAATAAACTTCGCTTCAAAGACAACGGCAATAAATACTTACACGATAACGTCGACTAATCTCTTTTATGGTTTCTTATAAACGTGTCGGTTTATTGTTGATACTTGTTTCTCAAGTTTTGACCTCTAAGGCTGGCGACAAAATGGGTACTGGATTTAAAAAAGGTCAATTCTTTTTTTATTGGGGTTACAACAGAGGCTTTTACAGCCGCTCTGACATCAACTTCAAGGGTGCCGACTACAACTTTACACTTTATGATGTTACGGCCAAAGACAGGCAGTCTAAATTAGGCGCTGACCCGTATTTGCATATTGATCAATTAACCATTCCGCAATACGATTACCGTTTGGGCTATTGCTTCAATGATAAATACAGTTTGTCGATTGGATTCGACCACATGAAATATGTGATGAATCAGAATCAAACCGTTATTGCCGATGGTTATATCAACAATTCAGGAACCTTATACGATGGGCAATACAACCAAAGAGCGGTTGAATTAAAAGGCGATTTTTTAGAATTCGAGCACACCGACGGATTGAATTATTTGAATGCAGAACTAAGCCGCACCGATGGTATAGTAAGAATAAATAAACATCTTCAATTGAATTTTGTCAGTGGTTTTTCATTAGGTTTTATGTACCCAAGAACCAGAGCAGTTTTGCTGAGCAGAAGCATCAACGACCAGTGGCATGTTTCCGGTTATGGAACATCATTAAATGCCGGAATTAATTTGACGCTTGGCAAACATTTTTATTTGCAAGCAACGGCAAAAGGTGGTTATATCAATATGCCTAATATCGTGGTAACAGGCTTGAAGCAAGACAGAGCCAAACAGCATTTTACATTTCTAGAAACCTTAGTGGTATTGGGTTACCG